>JAHEMV010000241.1:2895-7787 GCA_024643455.1 Cytophagales bacterium | reverse complement strand
CTCATCGAATTGGGCAGGAAAATAAGGTCTTCACCTATAAATTTATTACCAAAAATACAGTAGAAGAAAAAATCCTAAACCTTCAGCAGCGTAAATTAAAACTGGCTACTGACCTGATTACAACGGAGGAAAGCTTTGTTAAAGATTTGTCAAAAGAGGATATTGAACTTTTGTTAGAATAGAATTCCTGGAGCTGGGTTCTTACTTTATATTTTCGGACTATGGATTTTTGCCGCTTTATTGATTCTTGTTTTAACTGAAGACTGAAATTGAAATCATTCTCTACTCAAGAACAAATTATTACTTTCTTTCATTTCCACCTTCACCAATCAATACAACTCATATTCCAGCAACCTGCATTCAATCTTTCCATTGAAAAAGGGAATGCGCGCTTTAGTCCGAAGTCCAACTTTCTTGGCCAAATCCATATTTCCTGTAAAAATATATCCTAAATACCCACTGCACTTTTGCTTTAGAAAATCTCCCATTTGCTGATAAGTTGTTTCCAATTGGACCAACTCTCCCATCCGTTCGCCATATTCAGGATTAAAAACAACTACGCCTCCCCCTTCTGGAATTGGGGTTTCTTCAAATGCGCACACCTCAAAATCAATCAGATGTTCTACTCCAGCATATTTAGCATTTTCCCTGGCAATGCTTATGGCTTTTCGATCAATATCTGAGGCAATAATTTTGAAATTTAGCTGGGCAATTTCCTTTTCTGACTCGATCTTATTTTTTACTGTCTGCCAGTCTGCAGGATTGTATGACTTTAAATGTTGAAAAGCATAATTATCTCTGTATTTCCCGGGATAAATACCTACTGCCATCAAGGCAGCTTCGATGGCAAGCGTACCACTACCGCACATTGGGTTTACAAAATGACTTGCTTTATCCCATTTACTTTCCTGGATGATTCCGGCAGCAAGGTTCTCCATCAATGGAGCTGTACCAGGATTTTTACGATAACCGTGCTTGGCTATAGTTTGTCCTGAGGTATCAACAAATAATTCTACCTCTTCATCCAGCCAACGCATAAAAATTACAGCCTCATCTTTACTGGATCCGGTGTCTGGTCTTTTATCCTCTATTTCAATAAATCGGTCGGCAATTGCATCTTTTAATTTCAGGTTGGCAAATCTAGTATCCCGAATAAATTTGTTTTTCACAAATGAATCTATACTAAAAAATCCATCCAATTTCAGGATTTCCTCCCAAGCGATTTTCTTTGCATTTTTGTATAAGTGATTTGGGTGGATCGCCCTGAATGATGCCAAATGCCAGAATACCCGATTTGCGCAGCGCAGCTTATAATTGAGCATCATGGCATCTGAGAAATCTCCATTAGTTATCACCGCTTTTGGATCTGACTTAACAATTTCAAACCCAAGACCTTCCAACTCGTGAGACAAAGCGGTATTTAGTCCCGGAGAACAACTGATGACTAACGTATTTTTTTTATTGAAATCCATAGAAAAAAGAAAAGGGGCTTTGCGCCCCTAAATATATTGAATTTAACTGGTATACCTTTTACTAGCTTATTGCAGCGGTGAAATAATCTCTATTCATTCGTGCTATATTAGACAGGTCAATGCCTTTAGGACATTCTGCAGAGCAAGCACCCGTATTGGTACAGGCGCCGAATCCTTCTTCATCCATCTGTTCCACCATGGCTAACGCACGCTTTTTGCGCTCGGCCTGGCCCTGAGGCAGTAATGCCAATTGTGAAACTTTTGCACTTACAAATAGCATCGCTGAAGCATTTTTGCACGCTGCCACACAGGCACCACAACCGATACAAGCAGCAGCATCCATAGCCAGCTCTGCATCATGTTTTGCAATTGGAATGGCATTGGCATCCGGAACACCTCCGGTGTTGATGGATACAAAACCTCCTGCCTGGATAATCCTATCAAAGGCGGTACGATCGACGATGAGGTCTTTGATTACCGGAAAAGCTTTTGCTCTCCATGGCTCGATCGTAATGGTCGTCCCATTGGCAAAGGTACGCATATGCAACTGACAAACGGTGATTTCTTCTTCTGGACCATGAGGCCTGCCGTTTATAAATAAACTACACATGCCACAAATACCTTCCCTGCAGTCGTGATCAAAGTGAACCGGGTCCTCTCCTTTTTCAGAAATCTCCTCATTAAGGATATCAAGCATTTCCAAAAAAGAACTTCCGGTAGAAATATTTTTAACTTCGTAGGTCTTAAATGCTCCCTTACTTTGTGCGTTTGGCTGCCGCCATATTTTCAAGGTATAATTCCTTTCTTTTTCCATTACTTATAGCTTCTTTGAGTGAGTTTTACATTTTCGAATACTAGTTCTTCTTTATGAAGTGCTGCTGGTTTATCATCTCCCTTGAACTCCCAAGCCGATACGTAGGTAAAGTTAACATCATCGCGCTTAGCTTCCCCTTCTTCGGTCTGGCTTTCTTCCCTAAAATGACCTCCGCATGATTCCTTTCGATCCAGAGCATCTTCCACCATCAATTCACCAAGTTCCATAAAATCTGCAACCCTCAGTGCTTTTTCCAAGGTCATGTTAAGCTCTTCATTAACACCAAGAACCTTCACATCTTTCCAATATTCATCTCTTAACTTCTTTATTTCAACTTTCGCTTCTTTGAGCCTTTTTTCGTCACGGGACATACCACATTTTTCCCACATGATCTTACCAAGCTCCTTGTGAAAATGGTCAACAGTTTTTGTTCCTTTGATATTCAATAAGGTATTGATTCTGTCCTTGATTTCTTTTTCAGCTTCAGCAAAAGCCGGATGATCTGTTGATACCCTTGCATTAGGGATTCCAGCCAGGTAATTCCCAATTGTATATGGAATTACAAAATAACCATCAGCCAGTCCTTGCATCAGTGCTGATGCTCCAAGTCTGTTGGCACCGTGATCGGAAAAATTACATTCCCCTGCGGCAAACAATCCTGGTATAGTCGTTTGCAAATTGTAGTCAACCCATAACCCTCCCATAGTATAGTGTACTGCCGGATAAATCATCATTGGGGTTTCATATGGATTTTCGGCAGTTATTTTCTCATACATCTGAAAAAGATTGCCATACTTAGCTTTGATGACCTCGATGCCATCTCTTTTTATAGCATCCCTGAAATCAAGATATACAGCCAATCCAGTCTCGCCAACTCCCTTTCCTTCATCACATACATTTTTTGCATTTCTTGATGCCACATCACGAGGCACCAGATTTCCAAAGGATGGGTAAATACGTTCCAAATAATAATCTCTTTCTTCTTCAGAAATATCAGAAGGTTTTATCTGCCTTTTTCTTAGTTTTTCTGCAACCGTTACTTCTTTAGGAACCCAAACCCTTCCATCATTTCTCAAGGATTCCGACATCAGTGTCAGTTTGGATTGCTGGTCTCCATGAACGGGAATACATGTTGGGTGAATTTGTGTAAAACAAGGATTTCCGAAGAACGCGCCTTTCTTGTATGCTCTCCAAACAGCTGATCCGTTGCAGCCCATTGCATTTGTTGAAAGGAAAAATACGTTACCATATCCACCAGTAGCCAATACTACAGCATGAGCACTGTGAGATTCTATTTTTCCCGTAACAAGATTTCGGGTAATTATTCCCCTGGCTTTTCCATCAATGATCACCACATCGAGCATTTCGTTTCTGGTAAACATAGTGACCTTACCTGCAGCAATCTGGCGACTTAGCGCCGAATATGCTCCTAAAAGTAATTGTTGCCCGGTCTGGCCACGCGCATAAAAAGTCCTTGAAACCTGTGCACCGCCAAAAGATCTGTTATCCAGCAATCCTCCATATTCTCTTGCAAAAGGAACGCCCTGGGCAACACACTGGTCAATAATATTGTTACTCACTTCTGCCAATCGATAAACATTGGCTTCTCGTGATCGATAGTCACCGCCTTTTATGGTATCATAAAATAAACGGAAAACACTATCGCCATCATTCTGATAATTTTTGGCAGCATTGATCCCCCCCTGAGCTGCTATACTGTGCGCTCTTCTGGGACTATCCTGATAACAGAAAGCTTTTACATTATAGCCCAACTCACCAAACGAGGCTGCTGCAGCTCCTCCTGCCAATCCTGTCCCTACAACAATGATATCGTACTTACGCTTATTTGAAGGGTTGACCAGTTTCAGGTTAAACTTATGTTTCGTCCACTTTTCAGCTAATGGGCCTTCTGGAATTTTCGAATCAAGAGACATAGTATATATTGTTTTTATTTATTAATGCTTTTACAACTCAATGATAGAATGATTCAATGCTTTAATGAAAGAATAATTAAGGCGTTCAATGTTTTCATTATTTATACTTCATTTTTTTTCTGAATAAATTGTATGTTTTGCTTTTGCTACAACCTTTGTAATTTCATTAGCTTCTTTGATGAGTCGTTCCAACTCTGTATTATTATTTGAAAGTCCCGAATCATCTATTATTTCCAACCAATACTCTGATTCGTCTGCTTCTTCTACAACTATGCAAATCTTACTATAGAATTCTGCTTTCGACCTTGCCCTACAGGCAGCTCTGTAATTTGCACCTGTCGAGGTTGCAGATCTTATTATTTGATTTGTGATAACGTAAGTAGCATTTGTTTTATTCATAGTACTGCAAAACCCAATGATATCTACAGCAAATTTTTTTGTTCTAAGTTTAAACTCTTCAATAAATGCTTCCTTTTCTTTCATTCCATCATCCTTTCATTTTCTCCTTGCATCATTACATCATTCTCTCCTTGCATCATTACATAAAGTAAATAACAAGAGGCATAGAAGCAAAAGCCAATGGAACGATTATCGCATAAACCAGGCCGATGGCCTTAATCACTGGCGTGTATTTTTTATGTTCTAAACCAAGTGTTTGAAACGCACTTTGAA
>JAHEMV010000241.1:0-2795 GCA_024643455.1 Cytophagales bacterium | reverse complement strand
ATAACAAGAGGCATAGAAGCAAAAGCCAATGGAACGATTATCGCATAAACCAGGCCGATGGCCTTAATCACTGGCGTGTATTTTTTATGTTCTAAACCAAGTGTTTGAAACGCACTTTGAAATCCATGCTTTAAATGAAAAAATAAGGCAACCAAACCAATAAGATAAGACACCAAGGCAACGTTTGTTTTAAATTGCTCTACCACAAGTGCATAAATATCACGGTGACCATTCGCATCTATTGCGAATTGATACCCCCCGTTATACTTATACTGCCACCAGAAATCTTTCAAATGAATGATAAGGAATGCCAATATAAAAGTTCCCAAGAGTGTCATACTTCTTGATTCCCAACTGCTGTTATCCTTTGACTTTTGCACTTTATACTTCACTGGCCTGGCTGAGCTATTTGAAAAGTAAAGAATCACAGCAATAATCACATGAAGTACTATCCCAGCATATAACAAGTAGGAGACCGTGTGGATTAATGGGTTTGTTGACATAAATGCTGCATAGGTGTTAAATGATAGTCCTCCATCTTTAGCAAAAACAGCCAAATTGCCAATCAGGTGAATTGTCAGGAAGGATATCAAGAACAAACCGGTCAGCGACATCAAGAGCTTTTTCCCGAGCGTACTAGTTAACATTTTTATAATCCAATTCATGCTGCGTTGATTTTAAATATTTAGATAAATTGCAAATTAATTTAGAATGATGTAAAATCTAAGTGATTCTAAAATTAGTCGTAAATTTGCATTTTTTCTCATAATGGAAATATGATAATTATCATTTACAAGACAAAAAGTAAAACCTATTGTTAATTTTTTTTGTTTGGTGAATACTAAAATGTCTGATATTTGATTTAACTATGTATAGCGGTAACTTCATTGCATGAAAAAGTTTTTACAGTTTATCATCACTTGTTTGCTTATACTCTCTACTCAGCATGAGGTTTGGGCTACCCATATCCGGGCTGGTGAGATTACTGCTAAATTGATTTCATGCCAGAATTATTCGTATAGGTTTACCGTAACTGGTTATACAGATCTTGGATCTGAAGTAATTTTTGGTGGTGGTGAGATTAACTTTGGTGATGGCGTTATCGAAACATTTCCTACAGGAGACTATGACTATTTTGAAGATCTCGGTGACCTGAGGGCGATCAATATTTATTATAAGGATCATACTTTTCCAGGTCCTGGTATTTATAAAATCAGTTTTAGGGAGTTTAACAGGAATGCGGATATCGTAAATATGGATAATTCTGTAAATACGCCTTTTTATATAGAAACGGTGATTATTATCGATCCTTTTTTCGGGTGTAACAATACTCCTGTTTTGCTTAATCCTCCAATAGATGATGCTTGCGTCGGTGTTACTTTTTTACACAATGCTGGTGCCACTGACGCGGATGGAGACAGCCTGTCCTACGAATTTACGATACCAAACCAGGACCAGGGCATTCCTGTAGTCAATTACCAGTTTCCTGACGATCATGATATTCTGCAATACAATGCAAAAAATGAGGATCAGTCTGGTCCTGCAACTTTTACTCTAAATCAGAGAAGCGGAGATATTGTCTGGGATGCCCCCGGTGGAGAAGGGGAATACAACTGGGCATTTCGTGTAGTAGAATGGCGAAAAATAGAAGGCATCTGGTATAAATTGGGTTACGTGACACGCGACATGCAAGTAAATGTTACGGATTGTAACAATGATCCGCCAGAAATAGAACCCCCGCCAGATACGTGTATAGTCGCGGGTGATTTGCTCAAGCAAACAATTGTTGCCACTGATCCGAATAATGATCCAATCATTCTTTCCTCTTTTGGAAGTGTGTATGAATCAAATTCCAGCCCAGCGTCTTACTCTCCTTATCCTGATATTGTACAATCTTCCCCTGCCAAACTAAACTTTTCGTGGCAAACCAACTGTACACACGTTCGGGAACGAGAATACCAGGTTAACTTTAAAGCAGTAGATCAACCGGATGTATCTAAAGGGCGTGGGCCAAAACTCGCCGATTATAAGACCTGGTATATCCGTGTTGTTGGCCCAGCTCCGGAAGGGCTAATTGCTGAGCAAGGAAATGGGAACAAAGTAGAATTATCCTGGGATCCTTATTTGTGCGACCAGGCCAACCTGATGCAAATATGGCGCCGTGTAGACAGCTTCGAGTTTGAACCTGGATATTGCGAGCTTGGTATGCCGGATTATGCAGGGTATGAACTTATAAATACTCAAAATATCAATCAAAGCAGTTATATTGATAATAACCTGGAATACGGAGCTAAATACTGTTATCGGCTTGTAGCAGTTTTTCAGGATCCTGCTGGAGGTGAAAGCATTGTTTCATCAGAGGCTTGTGTGATGATTGAGGAGTTTGATGGGGATTTTGGATCCTTGATCACCAATGTATCAGTTGATAAAACAGATGCAGTAAATGGTGAAATATCCATCAAATGGACCTCTCCTTTTGATATCGATCCCGTAAAATATCCTGGTCCTTTTACCTACGAAGTCTATAGAGGACAAGATTTTACATCCTCACAATTTCTACTCATATCCGGTGGTAAGATCACAGATACTACTTTTGTTGATACTGGGTTAAATACACTTAGTTCACCTTACAATTATACCATCATAGTGTATGACAATGAAAATAATGCCATAGACACCACCAGCACTGCCTCCTCGGTGCGACTGAATCCATCTCCGATTACCGGTGCTCTGGAACTTAGCTGGACAGCGGTTGTACCCTGGTCAAATGTTTCTCAACAATATCCATGGCATCT
>JAHEMV010000709.1 GCA_024643455.1 Cytophagales bacterium | reverse complement strand
TTTTGTGCTTTCTTACCTGGTAGCCAATGCCGGGTGGTACCCAAAATATGATCTCCGTGTAAAAGACGTCCAAAATCCATTGGAACTAACCTACAAAGCAGAAGTGTATCAGCATACCGGAGTGGACTGGAACAATGTAAAGCTCAAATTCTCCAATGCCAATCCCAATCAAAGTGGTGTAGCTCCTGAATTGACAACCTGGTATCTGAATTATTACAGAAATACGCTTTATAATCGTACTGCCTATGGGCTAAATGCAGCTTCCATAGGTTCAGTTTCCGGTAGGGTGATGGGTGAAAACAATGAACCCTTGCCCGGAGCAAATGTTTTGGTCACCGGAACGGCGATCGGAACAGTATCGGATATTGAAGGTAATTATTCCCTCACACTGCCAAACAATGCCTCTCGCATCACGTTTTCGTACATCGGATATGCGAGCCAGGAAATTCCAATATCAAGTCCTAATTTAAATGTGGCACTCATGCCAGATGTGACGCAACTCAGCGAGGTGATTGTGACAGGATATGGAAGTGCAAGGCCAAGTCGAAGTGTAAAAAAAGAGCTTCAATATGCTCAGGCATCTACCCCTATTGTAACAACTGTTGTCGAAAATCAAACGACGGTGGAATTTGAAGTGGATCGGCCTTATTCCATTAAATCAAATGGGGACAATCTGACAGTTATGTTACAAAGCCATGAAATCGAAACGATATATGAATATTATGCGGTCCCAAAGCTGGATAAAGATGCATTTCTCATGGCGCGAATTATAAACTGGGATAAGTTTAACTTACTCGAAGGGGAAGCCAATTTATACTTTGAAGATGCCTATGTTGGTCGATCAATCCTTAATGCGAAAGCGTTGACTGACACACTGGACATCTCGCTAGGCAGGGATAAAAACATCATTCTCGGTAGAACAAAAATGGATACTTTTACTAAAAAAATGACCCTGGCAACCAACAAAGTAGAAAGCAGAGGATTCACTATTACTGTTCGCAATAAAAAATCTCAACCCATTCATCTGACGATTTTTGATCAGATCCCCGTGTCGGCAATCAGCGAAATAGAAGTTGCTGCAAAAGAACTATCCAAAGGATTGCTCAACGACCAGACAGGAATTGTAACATGGACAATGGATTTGGACGCACAAAAGCAAACTGAATTGAAATTGGAATATGAGGTAAAATACCCAAAACGCGAAACGTTAGTTTTAGAATAATGTTTTAAAAGCCATATAGCAAAAGTATTTCGAAAGTCCGTGTTAGCCAGAAACTACTGCTGGTAAACACGGACTTTTTAGTTTTTATGTAAATTTAAAATTCAGACTTTCACTACTTCCACCCTGGCTTCCTGCAGCGCTGCTCCATCTCCCATATCTGTCAATAAATCATTTGTTAAAGCATTTGCAGATGAATTTCCATTCACCAGTGAAGGCCAGAAACCTTGTGGCATACACACCACCCCTTTTCTTACTTTTTCACTGATCCTTAATTTTATAAGGACTCTGCCATTTTTGTTATAGGCTTTTACCTCATCTCCATCAGCCAGGTTTCTCAACTTGGCGTCAGATTGGTGCATATCCAGCATAGGAGAACCCTCCTTCTTACGAAGTTGATCGACATTGGCATGACTTGAATTAAGAAAAGTCTTTGTCGATTTAATGGCTAGCAATTTCAATGGATAATCTGCCATTTCTTCCTCACTGTGTAGCACTGGATTGTATTCCGGAAGCGGCGGATTTATGGAAGCGTTATAAAATTCACATTTCCCGGAAGCCGTTCCAAAGTTTCCTTCAATATGTGGCATCCATGGCCTGGGTATGTTGAGATCTGCCCACCCTGTTTTTTTGAGTGACTCAAATGTGATCCCTTTCAGGTATTCGTGGTCACTTTTTAACGTTTGCTGGATGATTTCAAGATCCGATTCATACAGATAGTCTTCTGTATATCCCATTTCTTTTGCAAGTAACCTGAAAAACTCTGTGTTTGATTTTGCCTCGCCGACTGGAGCAATGGCTGGCTGGTTCAAATTGACATATGTTTGTCCCCAGGAATCCATGAGATCCCAATGCTCAAGTTGAGTCGTTGCCGGAAATATATAATCGGCATACCTGGCCGTGTCCGTCATAAAATGTTCCAGAACCACGGTCA
>JAHEMV010000240.1 GCA_024643455.1 Cytophagales bacterium | reverse complement strand
GATCACAATTTGCTTTAATATCTGTCCTATCAAACCAAACATCACAAAGTATCTCTTTCCTGATAAGGTCGAACCATCGATCGTACTCAAAGAATAACTCCAGACTCCTTTCATTAATCACTGCTTCATCAAATTCAGCCTGTGACATAGACGTTGTTGCCCTTGGATGAACAGGATTGGGTACGCCGTCATTTGCACGATCAATAATTTGATTTAATGCATCTACTGCGTCTTGTGAAGGCCCGCCATTTACCATATTTTCTGCCTCAGCAAACATCAATAAAACGTCGGCAAATCTGAGCAAAGGAATATTAGCAGTTGAATTCAACTTTTCCATAGTCTCTCGATCATCATAAGTGAATTTTCTCACTGGTGGTGACCCTCTCCAGCTGATATCTTCCCAAGAATCCCCATTCCAGTCTTCCAGAATCATATAAGCCTCTTTTCGCGGCTGTTCAGGATAACGTTGGGCCCATGTTCTTTCGGTGCCAAAATCCAACCATCCAAAAGCCATGGAGCCAGGCAACCAAATCTGTGGAGGAGTGGCTATATCATCACTTGTGGCATTAAAACACCAAATATTTTCCGGGCCGAGCTTATTTTCAATTTTAAAAACATCACGTACATCTGGAATTAAATGATGCTCACTATTATCCATAACTGATTTAGCCATATCACGGGCGTTTGAAGCATATGTTGCATCCTTTAACGGTGCCGTTGCCATCGTCAGGTACACTTTTGCCAATAAAGCTCTTGCTGCATCTTTTGATGGACGCCCTGGAAAATCCGCCCAAGATTCTGGTAAACCACTCAAAGCATTTTCCAAATCAGCAATGATCAGAGTATATACATCCCTTATCGGTTGCCTTGATATTTCTCCATTGACCAAATCAGTTTCCTCGGTAATAATAGGAATATCTCCATAACCTCTTACAAGGGTGAAATAATTAAATGCTCTTATAAATTTAGCCTGTCCCATTAGCTCTGGTTTTATAGCAGCATCTATAGAGGATGCTTCATCATTCAATGCCTTTATAATAGGATTTAGGTTTGCAATTGATCTATAATGTGCTTGCCAAACCCAATTATTAAAACTGCTTGAAAATTCCAGATTAGTGGCATCATTTGCATCATCCTGAAATCCTGACCATCCATAAGAGTAATTACCCCACTGACTGTACAAACTACCCATTGCTCCTGTCAATCCAGAGACAATCTGAGCCTCTGTAGCATAAAAATTATCTGGTCCAGGGAAATCCAAAGGTTGCTCTTCCAGACTTACACAACTAAACGTAAGTAGCGTGAGTACAAAACCAATATTAAATATTCCTTTCATTATTATTTTATTATTCTTTTCCATCGATATAAAATTTTTCATTTTAAACATCAGAAAGTTAAATTAAGTCCAAAAGTATATGTTTTGGCAGGTGGGTAGACACTCAAATCAACACCAAGTGTTGCATCGCTAGAAGTAAAGTTAGCTACCTCTGGGTCATAACCCGTATATCCAGTAATTGTCCACAGATTTGTACCTGTGAAAAATACTCTTAATTTGCTAAATCCAAGTTTATCAATAACAGGTTTATCAAAATTGTATGCTAAAGTAAGTACTTTTAATCTAACGTAGGATGCATCTTCAATCCATCTGGTAGTTTCACCTCTGACATACACTTTATTTGCTAATGCCTGATCCTGACGATAAGCTCCATCGATCAAACCAGGGACGTCCGTATCCTGATTCTCTGGGGTCCAGTAGTTCAAAACTCTTGGATCGTTTGCTTCATAAGTTTCTCTCCTGATTCTTAGCTGATTAAATAAATCGGCCCCTTGCATACCCTGGAGTAGGAAGGTGAAGTCAAAGTTTTTGAATGAAAACTGGTTGGACCATCCCCATGTAAAATCTGGATATGCATTACCAATAAACACTCTATCTTCCTCATCTACATCTCCATCTTCATCTAAGTCTAAGAAATGTTGATCCCCCGGAAGTTGCCCGTAACTACGCGCTTCTTCTTCTTCATCAGTTCCCCAGATCCCTAGGAATTCCCATCCTCTCATGGTGCCATAAGGTTGCCCTACTTCAAGCACCATAAAATCTCCCAAATTATATCCTCCAAAGGAAGCACCGTAAGTAAGTCTATCATCAGTGCCAAGGTCAAGGACTTTATTCCTGTTCATTGTGAAGTTTACAGAAGTATTCCATTTAAAATCGCCGACGATCGGGTCCCCACCTACTAATATTTCCAATCCAGTATTTTCAATTGATCCAATATTATCAATAATACTGCTTACACCAATATATCCAGGTAATTCTCTGGGCATCAATAGATCATCTGTCACTTTCTTGTACACATCCATGGTTGAAGTTACCCTGCCTCCAAATAATGCAAAGTCAATCCCAATATCCGTTTGAGTTGTAGTTTCCCACTTCAAATTGGGATTTGCCAGACCACCAATAGCAAATCCAGTATTGGTAGGCGAAACACCATTATATGGGTAATCTGGTCCCCAATCTCCGGGTTCTGAATAAAGTCTGGCTAGCGTTTGATAAGGGCCTATAGCCTGGTTTCCCGTCATACCGTAACTTGCACGTAACTTAAGATCTGATACTAGTGAAGATCCTTTAAGAAAACTTTCCTCTGACAGTCTCCATGCTACGGAACCGGAAGGAAAATAACCCCATTTGTTATCTGCACCAAAGACAGACGAACCATCAGCCCTGTATGTTAAAGTAACAAGATACTTATCATCGAATCCATAGTTGATGCGTCCCAAATATGAGAGCAGAGACCTTTCATTGGCCCATGAACCCAATGATATCTGCTGAGCCCCTGCCATATTATTAAACCCTAATTGATCCACAATGAATTGTTTGGCAATAGTACTGGTTCCATGACCTTGCTCATATACCTGTTCCAAAACCCCAGTAAAGGTTAATTGATGTTTTGTGGCAAAGATATTGTTATAGGTAAGAATATTACTATTTTGATATCTTTCGTAGGTAGACTGAGACAAAAACGCCTGACCATCATTTGAGAAGCCACCCATCGTTTTGGTATTGTAGTAGTCGCGTCTCTCTGAATTTGTAAATATGCTCCCTCCTGTAACTTTAAAAGTTAAACCTTTTGCTATTTTAAAATTCACAAAAAGGTTGGCATTATTCCTATAAAGCGGGCGATCCATTTCTGGTTCCCTTGCGCTGGCTAATGGATTCCATGTGTCACTTGGGCCATAACTGGTTCCATATAATTGCCCATGTCTCCAATAATTACCACTTTCATCAAAAACTGGTTCCGTTGGGGCCCAACGGGGTGCAACATTTATTGCCTGAGCTACAAATGCTACCCCTTCGCCTCTGAAATCAGGTGATTTGTATTTCTCCTTGGTAAAAGACCAGTTCAACCCAAAGTCAACATGCTTTGAAATATCGGCAGCTATATTGGCTCTAAGTGAAATCCGATCATATTGTGAACTTTCTAATATCCCCTTATGGTTAAGGTAGTTTGAAGATACCATATATTTCAATTTTTCGGTAGCCCCACTAATACCAACTTGATAATCCTGAACCATACCCGTTCCAAATATTACGTCCTGCCAATCAGTCCCTCCACTTCTCTCCCACTCTGCAATTGCACTAGCTGGAAATATCGGTTCCGGTACATTTCCATCCCCAGTATCCTTTGATCTGACTAAATTCTGATAATTTGCGTAATCTGCTGCATTCATCACATTCAGCGTATTGGCTATCCTCTGAGCACCTACACTAACATTGAAATCAATAACAGGTTTACCGAGTTTACCAAGCTTTGTTGTAACAAGAATTACTCCATTGGCACCCCGCGAACCATAAATCGCAGTGGCTGAAGCGTCTTTAAGAATCTCCATAGACTCCACATCATTTGGATTTAGGGCCTTAAGTAATTCAGTGCCACCCTGCATACCATCAAGTACAACTAAGGGTTGATTCCCTCCATTGATGGAATTAAGACCACGGATACGAATTAAGGTCTCACCTCCAGGTGCTCCGTCTGAATTTAACACATATACACCACTTGTTCGACCCTGCAAGGCCTGGTCAACTCGAGCCAAAGGCAATTCTGTGATTTGCGAAGCAGGAATTGATGAAACAGCTCCAGTAATATCAGATCGTTTTTGATTACCGTACCCAACAACAACAATTTCAGAAAGCGCCATCACATCAGTAGATAGACTAACATTTATTACGGTCTGATTCCCAACAATTATTTCCTGTTGTACATAACCCACAGAAGAGAAAACCAATATGGTATTTTGATCAGGAACTTTGAGAGTGTAATTTCCATCTACGTCAGTAACTGATCCCACTGTAGTTCCTTTTACTATAATATTGACCCCTGGTAAACCCACTTGATCCTCAGCCGAAATAATCTTTCCAGAAATTGTAACTCCCTGAATGATTATTTCAATTTTAACATTTTCCTTTTTATCACTTAGCGGGTTATTAGCAACATTGATGTTATTATTTACTTGCCTAAAACGAAGTCCGGCTTGACCAGAAATATGCAATAATAGTTCTTCAACAGTGCTTTTTCGTTTATAAAAGTTGATTTTGGTTTTATTTTCTTCCAACTGATTGTAATCGTAATTGAAAGTAAAACCCGTTTGTCGTTCAATAAAACTGAACGCTTCAATCAATGAGGCATTTTCAAGATCCACATTGATCGATATCTCCTTGACACTTTGATATTGTTGGGCGTTAGAATCCTCCGCTAAAATACAAGTGGCAAAAACACACAGTAACGAAATTCCAATTAATGAATATTTCATTAACGCTAGTAGTAGTTGTTTAAAATTCATAATTTTGAAGATTATTGTTTACAATAAATAGATTATCATTTGAACTCTTCTTACTTCTCGGCAAATTAGTAAGGAGAGTTTTTTTTGCTTAATTTATGTATCAGGGATAGGTATCATGGTCCAAGGTTTTAAATTTGATAATTACGTTTTCCTGTTCAATTTTGAACGTAAATCCTTCAGTATGTCCGATGCTATTAAGGACATTTTCCAAGGTCGCATTCTGGAATGTGCCGGTATAACTCCATTTTGATTTTGGTTCATTTTTTATTTCAAAGTGAACATTATACCATTGCTCAAGTTTATTAATTACAGTAATTAATCCCGCTTTATTAAAATAAAGGATGCCGTCTTTCCATCCAAATTCCTCAATCGCGTTAAAACTGGTTATTTTATCAAAATTCTGCTTATCTAGGTTATAGACAACAGCCTGATTTGAAGAGAGTTCAAATTGATTTGTATTACTTTCGTAATTATTTTCATGAGCTAATTCGATCTGACCACTTGCAAGAGATATCTTTATTTCATCTTCATCTTTAAAGGCTTTAATGTTAAAAGAAGTACCTAGTACCTTTACTTGTAGCGGCCCGCACATTACAATAAATGGTTTTGAATCATTTTTTGCTACGTCAAAAAAGGCCTCTCCATTTAATCGAACAAACCGGACACTGTCAGAAAAATTATCTGGATAGGTGATTTCGCTTTCAGAATTTAAATAAACGATGGATCCATCCTTTAAATGAATGGTTGACTTTCTTCCACGTTGATTTGACTTAGTTAAATAATCTGTTTTTTCCTCTTTCTGAATGGATTGAGTAATTGTTAAGTTAAAATAAAGTAGATAAATAAAGCCAATAATAAAGACTAAAGAAGCCGCACATTTTGTAATCAGCCATAATAATCTTACAGATTTTTTACTTGCAACTTCATATTGCGTTAATCGCTCATGAGGAAGGTTTAGATTTAAATTTTTATAATGGCTTTCTGAATTATATATATCATGTAGTAGATAACTGAAATCTTTTTCTGATTCAACCTTTTCTTTCAACTCATTATTAAGATCATCCTCTATTAACTTTTCAAGATCCTCATACCCCGAAGTCTTTAACCAGTTTAGCAACTCCTGATTCTCATAAGGATTACATTCGTTTCTTAAAAATTTTTCGATCAACTTTTTTTCCACGATCTTATTTCGGATAATTTATTATATTAACTAAACAATCGTAAGAGTTGATGCACCTATTCAACATTGGCTTTTTTTTTATAAATCAAACCGGCAGTTCAATACGCTTGATGACTATTTAATAAAACACGAAGAACGTTCGAAGTACTAGTTAATAGTAAAATACAAACATGCTAAGCTAATTTTCTTAAAAGTTTAAATAAACGACATTTAATTTGTTTGAGGGTGAAATATGTATTCAATTAACACGAGTATAATAAAGGTTGTTTATAATTCCTTAATAACCGAATTACCTACTAAGCCAAAAAGCGTTTTACAAACAAAACGTATTAGGTGATTTGCTCGGCACAATTGTTCTGTTATAAATTTAATAAATGATATAAACCCATGATAAATAAGACATATTACCACAACTGGTTTAAAAAGTATTCTGCTTTTCTATTCCTGCTATTAATTATTAGTTCAACCCGACTATTGGCTGCTGACGATCATCTGATATTTCCTATTCCGCAAGAGATTACCCTTTTCAATGAAACTTTTACCATTGATGAAAACACCCGAATACTAATCCCATCCAACGCATCGACAAATGACACTTACCTGGCAAAAATTCTGGTCAGGGAAATGAGTGATACTTATGGTCTTGCTCTTGGCATTGACTATTCTCGTGAGATGCCTGATGTTAAAGATAACCTTATCCTGATGGGAACGACAAGCAATCCACTGATTAAGAGTTATTGTGGCGAAAACAACATCAAAGTAACACCTGAGAACCCGGGGCCAGAGGGTTATGTTTTAACAATTAATAAAAACGTGATTGTAATTGCAGGCAGTGATGAACAAGGTGCCTTTTATGGATTACAATCGCTTCGCCAGGTGATAGAACAAAAAAATGAGCTGGTTCAAGCGCAAGGACTTCTTGTTCGGGATTGGCCTGCAATGAAGTTTCGTGCAATCCGCATGTACATTCCAGGCCCGGAAAATATTCCATTTTTCAAGAGATTTTTACAGGATTTTATGGCCTTGTACAAATTCAACAAAGTGATTCTTGAAGTGAATTGCATGCGGCTCGACAAACATCCTGAAGTCAATGCCGGGTGGATTGAATTTTCCAGGTTCATGAATTATACCAGGTCAAGTGAAATGCTGGGGCCTAGAGGTGAAACCAAAAATTCAGGGCACCAGGATGCCGGTGACGGATATATCATTGAAAAAGATGATGTAAAGAGATTGGTGAATTTTGCACAGCAGAATTTTATTGAGGTTATACCAGAAATTCCATCCCTGGCCCATGGTTATTATCTATTAACCAGACATCCCGAATTGGCAGAATATCAAGGTGATTTATGGCCTGATACGTATTGTCCTTCCAATCCAAAATCTTATGAGTTGATGTTTGACGTATTCGATGAATACATCGAAGTAATTCAACCAAAAATGATTCACATTGGTCATGATGAATGGCGAGGAGCACCATTGAACATGTGCAAATTATGTGAAGGGAAAGATTATGCTGAGCTCTATGCCCAGGACGTAAATAAAATTCATGACCATCTGGCTGAAAAAGGAATTAGGACGTTCATGTGGGGAGATCATTTGCTAGAAAGTGTCCGGGGCAAAGGGCCACACAACAGGACTACTGAATCTGGAGTCAAATATCAGACCCCAGGAGCATTACCACCATCTTTAGTACTAAATTCAATCCCAAAGGATATCATAATATTTAACTGGTTCTGGAAAGATCAAAAAAGAGACAAGGAATTAGATGAATTTGGATTTCAACAAGTTTATGGAAATTTTAAACCAAACATC
>JAHEMV010000239.1 GCA_024643455.1 Cytophagales bacterium | reverse complement strand
AGCGGCATAAAGACACCGGACTTTGGCATGACAGTCCCGGGAACAGCTTTTGGAGCATCAATGCCTTTCTGGACAAATTCTTCATCACTCATATGGTGAATCACCAGTGGTTCTCTACTTTCGATCAGGTAATTTCTAAGGCTATCAATTGCCCGGGGATTTGGAAAATGCTTTTCACCATTTTCAAAAAGATAATGGAATACCTCTGTTTTATTCGTATAATCAAAAGAAGCAATACCCACCACCTGGGCATCAAATATGTCCCGAACTTTATCCCCTACCAGGTTATGAATGCCTTGTAAATCCATCTCAGCGACAAGCCCCTGCTGCACACTATTGATTACAGCCAATTCTTCTGCGCGTTGGCTCAATTCTTTAGTTCGATCTTCTACTGTATTTTCAAGTATTTGTCTTTGTCTTTTAAGACTTGATGTTCGCCATCTTACAATCAACCAGATTAGCAAGCCACCAAGAATAAAATACAGGATATATGCAAAAGCAGTCCTGCTCCATGGTGGGTTAATTGTGAAGTTAAACGTGGTATCCTGGCTTTCAACATCATAAATGTTTTTGGCTATGACATGAAAGTTATAATTGCCTTCTCTAAGGTTGGTATATTCTTTTTCGAGACGTGTACTCCAGGCTGACCATCCTTTGTCATACCCTTCAAGCCATACTTTATATTCGGTAGAGTTTTCCTGAACATAGAAAGGAGCGACATAATTAAAGGTGATATTGTTGAAATCGTATGACAATTCATAATTGACGTCACCATTTAGTGATCCATAAAAAATGACCGAATCTTCATTTACAGTTACGTTTCGGATGAGGGTATTGAAGTTTGCGTTGTAGTCAACATCCATGTTGGCATCGTAACGTATCAATCCTACAGAAGTAGCAAACCAGGTAATGCCATTATCTTCGGTTAATACGTTTGTCATTGTTGCATTTTGAAATGGATTGAATGGTGCTGTAATAATATCGTATTCTCCTTCGGGATTTTTTACAGCAAGCTCTGCACCTTTATAATTTGCTATATAGATATCGCCATCTTTGTTTGTGACAAAACCTATACCGGTATCCATGGTTTTTTGACCAAATACATCAGTTCTGGAAAACATTTTAGTGTCTTCATCAAAAGTGTACAGGCCTTTTACTGCAGTAAAAAAAAGCTTTCCGTTCAATGAAGAAATAAACACCTGACCATTTGGTAATCCATGGTCAGCATTGAACCGCTCTACAGTGACATCTTTTGAATTCGGCCAGGAATTAAAGGTGAGCCGGATCGCTCCGTCTGCTTCTGTTCCAAGCCAAACTCTACCCTGTTCATCTTCTTCAATATCCCAAATACCATCCGTGAAACCTTGCAAGCGATCATCACTAACTAAATCATACTTTCCATTTGCCAACTTTTTAATAATACCTGCACCTCCGCCAAATCCAATAAAAATATATTCCGGATGTTTCAGGTATTGATGTATAGCAAAAACAGAAAAATTTGTAAGTGAATCATTTATGTTTACTACTTTATCACCTTCTATTCGCTGCAAACCACTTTGGCTTGCTGACAATAACTGATCATCAATCTTCATCAAATCAAAACATTGAAAGCCAATATTTTTAATGGGTTTAAATGTTCCGGATTCCCGGTCTAAATATTCAGCTCCTTCCGTAGTTCCGACATATAATGTTCCATTAAAACGTGCAAGAGAGAGCACATTGCTGGTCAATCCCAGGTCAGCATTGAAATAGGTTAAGGGTGAGGCTATGGGAAATCGTGCAATTCCATTATCCAACGCAAGCCATAGGGCGCTGCTATTATCAAGAAACATACTGTACACCACATTATCCTGAAGACCATTTGATTTTTCATAGTGACTTATGATCTTCCCTTTTTCATCAACGATAACAACACCGCCAAGCAACGTTCCAAAAGCAAGTTGATTATTGGGTAATGGGATCACTCTTCTGGGACGAAGTTTATTAATGATGCCCCAATCATGCAACTTTAAGGGGAAGAGGCTTTTCCCATCATGTCGGTATATTTCTCTACTCGAAAGAATTAATAATTGATCTCCAAATTTTGCGACATCTCTGACACCAATATTTGTAAATATTTCTGTTCCTGGTAAGATAATTTCTCCTTCATCTGTTAACTTCAGAATTCCTCTATTTTCATATCGGTATAAGGTGTTATCGATGGCAAAGTGCAAAGCAAACGCATTTGAATCTGCCTCAAACACTTGCATGCTATCACCATTCCAATGAAAAAGCTCCTGAAATGTACTAAAATAAGTGCCATCATCCGTGATGGTAGTTTGCCAGATATCATTAAAGTTCCGTTTATCCTCCGGAATCTTTGAAGTCAACGAAAGGAATGCCATTTTCCCAATGCTATCTGGCGCCAGATATCCAAATTCTCCATTTCCTCCAACCCAGATGCGTCCATTTTTGTCTTTTGTTAGCGATCGCACAACGTTGTTTTTCGGAGTTTTGATAAGCCTCCAGTTAAAACCGTCATATTCAAGAATGCCATCCGAATTTCCAAAGTACATCACACCGCGGTCATCCTGGGTGATAACCCAGTTTTGCGGATTTGCATCATGGAGATTTGGTGCATAATTGGTAATAAATGGCCGGCCTATCTCATTATTTTTTTGACCAAAGAGATAAGATGATGTAAGGAATAGAATTAATATAGAAAGCAGCGTTCCGGAAAAGATTTTTTTGTACATAGTCCGATATGTTAAGGTCATGGGTAACTATTGGTTTTCTATCAGATTACTGATGGAATTGGAATATCTTGATCATACACATATCCTGCGTTTGACTCATAGAAATAGTTTTTAAAATTTGTTTGAAATCTCCTCTTCTTTTAGTCTCCGTGAATCAGAAACTGCGTGCAGCACAATAATTTTGTCTCAACCAATTGCGCAATATAAGAATTTAGATGAATCGACCTTACTGTTAGAAATATAAATTTTTAATTTGACTTTTAGAATAGTTGGTCCTGATTGCAAATTTTTGAATGGAAATGTTGATTGTATTTTTTTAAAAACAGATATGCTTGGGGTTCTAAAACCAGCTAATGTTGAAGAATTAATTTAAGAAATAAAAATGAGGTACTTTAAAACTTTAATTAGCGGTTACTCATGATGTTTTAATGGTACATTCTTCCCAAAACCTCGGCTAATCACGACACCAAAGTTAAATGCATCATACTTTTCTTTATTGATATATCCTACTGAAAGGGATACATGCCAATCGTCTGTATGGATGAAAGTGTATTCTAAACCAAAATACCTAACCCATAAAGTTTCATTAGGATCCGTTTCGACACCTGTGCCTGCAAAAATCCCGAAGTTACGCACGGGTTCAAAAACAACCACGCCACTAAACAGCAAGGTGTTTTCCCTTTTTATGTATTCCTCTTCGTTATCGGATTTAACTTCTATATCAAGATGGTTCAATTCATTGTATGTACCGATTCCCCATTTATGACTAAAAGAGTATGTATAATCTAAGCCTAATGTTGGCGCCAGTACATATTGTTCATGTCCGGTCTGAGTGTTTTTTACCCCATGGATCAGGGCATTACCTAAAAACACACCTACACGATGTCTTTTCATCGTATGTTCAATAGATGAATGTTCTTGCTCTTCCTGGGCCTGAAGAGAATTAAAAAATAGTGCCAGGCTACAAATGGTTAAAAAATAAATCTTTCTCATGGTGATATCATTGACATAAAATGCAAAATAAAAGAAAATCATATTTACAGATTATGATTTATATCAGGAAGCAACAAAGATTTTTGATAATTCTGAATTTTAGCTATTCTGGTTCCACAACAACTACATTATCATCCACATCATCTGCCCCATGGGTAAGCTTTTTGAGCCTGGAAACGAACAGAATAAGAAGCAATCCAAATCCAACACAAAAGCCAAATAACCCTAAAAAGATGGTGAGCTCTCCAGCGCTTTGTGCCGCCTCGCCTACCAACCCGGCCAGCTTATTTCCAAGTGCTGTGGCAAAAAAGTAGGCACCCATCATAAATGAAACAAACTTAGCCGGAGCCATTTTTGTAATAAAGGAAAGCGCTACCGGAGAAATACACAATTCACCTACAACATGCAGGAAATACGCGCCAAAAAGCCAGTAAATCGGAGCTTTACCGGTTAACGATTCCATCGTCTCCATAGCTGCTGCAGCAAGCAGTAAAAACCCAAAACCTGTAATTATCGTTCCCAGACCCATCTTAAATAATGAAGAAGACTCCCACCCTTTTTTACCCCATTGCACCCAGAACCAGGCTATCGGAGCCCCTATCAAAATCACATAAAAAGCATGAAGCGACTGCAAAAAACTAGCAGGTACTTCAAAACCCAGCATAACACGATCGATCTTTTCTTTTGCATATAAATTCATCAGTCCGCCCGCTTGCTCGTAGGCTCCCCAGAATATGACGACGATGAGGAACGATAATAGCAGTACAATCATCCGGTCTTTTTCTATTGAAGTTAATTTAACAGGCTCTTTTGTTCCTTCATGGAATTTGGGAGGAATATAATTGCCAACTTCCTTTAGATATTTTTGGCCATACACAAAAACAATCTGACCCAAAGCCATACCGATTCCTGCTAACCCGAAACCGTAATTCCAATTAATCACCTCACCAACATAGCCAACGATTAAGGGTGCCGAAAATGCACCGATATTGATCCCGACATAAAAAATGGTAAAAGCACTGTCTCTTTTTGCATCACCCTGTCGATATAATCCACCCACCATAGAAGAAATATTTGGTTTTAATGAGCCAACACCGAGTATGATCAATACTAAGCCAGAGTAAAACTGCCATTCACCGTTGATGACCAATAATGCATGACCTATAATAATCAGTACTCCACCAAGCATTACCGCCTTTTTCTGACCCAATAATCGATCTGCCAACAGGCCGCCGGGTACGCCCATGGCATAGACAAGCATGGTGTACCACCCATACAATTGAAGTGCAGTTACATTGTCCCAGCCAAAACCCGGATTCAATTCATCGGTCTTTGCTACCAGATAAAGTATCAAAATGGCGCGCATTCCATAGAAGGAAAAGCGCTCCCAAAGCTCAGTGAAAAATAGTATGTATAATCCTTTGGGATGCCCCCACAATGTTTGCTGCTTCATATCCTCATTTTTGAAAGAGGGTAAATATAGTATTTCTCATGGATTCTGAATACATAATATTTACCATTTCGACCAATGGGGAGAATCCAGCCGAATAAAATTGAAGGTAGATTTTCTTATTGGTTTCTGAATGACGAAAGAATTGATAATTGTTATTCAAAATTCACTTTATTCAAAATCAATCCGGAAGGAGGTGCTATACAATCCAGTGGAATATCATCAGGATGCTGAAGTGAATCGACAATATCATTCAAACTAACCTCTCCACGGCCAAGCCGGAACAATTGTCCCATCATCAGTCGAATCTGGTTACGCATAAATCCCTTGCCATGGATATGATATACATAACTTTTTTGTGGGAAAAAATTAGCTGTATAAACAGTGTTAGGTTCAATTTTGCTCAGTATTATTTCACGCTCAAATACTGTCTTTTCTGATGGCTTGGTGCAGTATTTTTTGAAATTATGCCTTCCTTGAAATAGCCTTGCTCCTTCCATCATCGCATCTATATTCAGATTTTCCATGAATGAAACTAAGAGTGGCGCACAAAAAGGGTGGCACTTTTCGCCAAAAGCAAATAGATACAAATACTCCTTGATTTTTGGAGATTGGATGACATTGAATGTGGCATCGGTTTCTTCGATTTTTATAACACGGATATCTGATGGCAAGTTGCTGTTCAGTGTTTGGAAAAACTGCTCAATATCCAGTGATTCATTCATAAATAATTCGAACATGGCATGATTGGCTGATACCATGGCATCTGTCCGACTTGATCCGAGGGTTTTAAAATCTTTATGGCCTAGCACAAAAGGCAGGGTCTTGTCGATCATCTGATGCACCGTTTTCACATTCGGTTGTTTGGCCCATCCATGAAGCCGAAAACCGAGATATTGAATATGGATGATGTAGAAGTATTTTTGTGCCACTTTAAAAATATTTTTAATTATAAGACTGTTCGAAGAAAAATCAAAAGTCTTCTGTGAACAATTTACTGTCCTCTCATTGACATTTCAAATTCTGAACAAACATTGTAAGATCGTAAAATAATTATTGTCAGTACACAACTAAATCGATATTATCGGTGTCTTCTATGCAGCCCACAAACCAATTGATTTGCTTTGAAAAATCCTTATTAACCGTGAACTTTATTTCAATAAATACATTAAAAACAAGGTGATGAGCGCATTCCTGAAATTTTTCGTACCGATACTTTTGGCTGTCATTATATCCTCTTGTGCACATGATGATATTGACCCGAAAGAAAACTCACTATACGGAAAAGGGCAATTAAAAGAAGAGGTTGTTGGGGGTAAAACGACCACGAAATTTGTTTATAACAGTGATGGAAAAATAGCGGAAAAAGAATCGCTGTATTTTTATGAAAGATATATCTACGATAAGGAACGTTTGGTGAAAATCGAATCCGCTATGGATCCCGCGATGTTGTCTTCAAATTCCTCTGTCTTCAACAAAACCGAATTGATGACTTCTGAGAATAGTGTGATTAGCAGCTACTCAATTTTGAAATACGACCAAAAAGAAAAATTGAGTGGGATAGAAACCTATTTCGACAAAGACGGAACCGGTGATTTCGTTTATACTTCAATGCAGGATTTTGAATATAATGGTCAATTGATAAGCAAATGCAATTTGTATAACGCCCAAGGCGAAATTACGCAATACCACACCTATGAGTATGATAATCGGGGAAATGTCAAAAATGAAAAATATTATTCATATCTTTTTTTGCAAAGCACATCCCCTCAGATAGTGAGTGAAGCTTCGTTTGAATATGATGACAAAAAGAACCCGTTTGCCATATTTCGTTCAACAGGCCGTATCGGTATGACTTCCAATACCAACAACATAATTGAAGTGCATTCTAAATCATATACGAATACACCCGGAATTCCTGATACTTCCATAGGCAAAACATCCTATGAATACAATCCGGATGGTTATCCAGTCAAGGTGATCAGGGAGAATGATTCCTATGAATACAGATATTAGAATCGAACAGCAAATTTTCGTTGACCAAGCATTTTTATTCACTTGAAAATTCCAAGGCTGTCATCTGACCAACCGAGCCAAAGTGCTTTAATTCTATTTCCAGACACGAATAAAATTGTCTTTTCGATCATCTGATGCACCGTTTTCACATTCGTTTGTTTAGCCCATCCATGAATCCGAAGACAGAGATACTGAATATGGATGAGATAGAAGTATTTTTTCGTGTTATCACAAAAATTTAAATATACTATAAACCAGTTAAGCTGAAATTTCTTCAGCGTAAAAATCACACCTTGTTGTTATTTTATTGAATATTCCCTTCAGGTAAGTTAAATTGTATGGAACATCTATAATTATTCTTTAAACTATGAATACTTCATCAAAAACAATAGAAGCGCTTCCTCAGGAATGGCCTGGTATCCATTATTTTGGAGAAGAAGAAGTGGAAGCAGCAAGCCGTGTGATCCGCGCCCAATCGCCTTTTCGATTTTATGGTCCGGACTTTCAGCACGAAACCGAGCAATTTGAAAAGGAATTTGGGAAATATATTGGCGTAAAGCATTGCCTTGCTGTATCACATGGCACTGCAGCATTGCAGGTAGCAATGGCATCTATGGGTATTGGCCCAGGTGATGAAGTGCTGGTGCCTGGATATTT
>JAHEMV010000238.1 GCA_024643455.1 Cytophagales bacterium | reverse complement strand
AGCTGCCCTTTTAGTTCTTTCAGTGACGATATTTGAAGTGTTTTGGATGTAGCACCAGTAAACGCATCGGCAAGGTTTTGCTCTTCAAAGCTTTCCCATCGCTTCTTTTTGAATAATGCAACTCCAAAAGCTGCTAAAAACGGGAGTACTGCAGCACCTTTTAGCAATTCTCTTCTTAACAGATTGCTTTTTGGTAAATCTTCGACTTTGCTATCTTCTGCCTGGGACTTTACTTGAGCAGAATCCTTTCTAAGATTAAATAAGAAGAATAGGTTATCCAATCCCATGTATTTGTTTGCTGGAAAAATGAGTAATATCCCAAGTGCTAAGAACTCAATCAGGTTTTTATTGACAATCAGGTAATGGCCTTCTACAGGCATACCAAAGTCATTTCTGATAAATGGTGGATTTGCCAGGTAGTAAAGTGCAAGCAATGTCATTCCAAAATAAATGACTGGTCGGGTCAATAAACCCAGCATTAATCCGAGACCGACAAAAATTAGTCCCCAAATATTGATAAAATCTGCAATAGTTAAAAGAGTGGGATTACTTGCGATCCAATGAAAGAAAGGAGCAAATATCCAGTTAGACATCGATAAATAATCTGCAGAAGTCCAGTCAGGCGTAAATAGTTTGCTTAATCCTTCGTACAAGAAATGCCATCCAATGGCAATTCTGAGAAGGGCAAATATAAACATGTTGGTTTTTGAAAAGTAAACATTGGGCGTAGTTATCGTTTTCATTATGAATTCGTAAAAAATGGGTACAGTATAAAGTTAATAATACTTGTTTAAAAAAGCATCCTTATCAGTGGTGGTATTTGGATAAATTATACTTAAGTTTTTAAGTATTTAAAATTGTAAAAATATAAGATCTAGTTAGAAGCTTCTAGTACTTCTGCTTGATTGGTAATTGTTAATAGATCTATCATCCATGAAAGTCGCTTCTGGTATTTGTTGTTATTTAAAATTTCAATCCATTCACGTTTATCTACATAGGATTTGGGATAATTTTCCATTTCATAGTAGCTATAAACTGCGCCCTTTGTTAGGTAAATAAATTCATCAATTTCCACCAGAACCAGAATCGTATTTCCAAATCCAACGCCTCCCACGAAATTATTTTTATTTTCTCCGTGAAAAACCGGTGTTGCAAAGGCCATAGGGGTTCGAATACGCTGATATTTTGTATTAAAGTTCGGATTTATTAACCCTAAAGTAAAATCATGACATTCGGTTCCGATTGAAGCAATACGGGCATAGGATTGAGCGTCAATGGAATCGTTTTTGATTTCTTTTTTACTGACCTCATTTAAAAAGTCAATCATATCCTGGAGGTAAGTCAAATTTTTATCAGATTTCCCCGAAAGAATTTTCCGATCTGTCAGAAAATTTCGTGTGTTATTAAGTAGGGTGGAGGCTGATTGCCAAAAATTTGTATTTGGTTCTACATAACCCTTAAGGACTGTATTTGGAAAATTAGTTTGATCATTCTGCTCTTTTTTTATACCATCAGCTTCGAGATTTATCCGTTCATCAAGCTGTATCCAAGATGCCAAAGCTGAATTTAACTCTCTTCTTTTCCATGGGTTTTGACCCATATATTCCTGCCCTGAAGATGAAGTGTTGTAGCTGGTAAGCTGAGTAGATAGCCAATCCATACTGATAGCATCCTCCTGACCTGAGATAGTTACAAGATTTTCTGTAATTGATTTGAGGTAATTTTCGGCATTAGTACCGGACACAGATTCAGACAGGGCTATGGCAGCCGGATTGCCCAATGCTGCAAACAAATCAGTGGTAGATGGATTTTTGAAACCTTTTTCAATAATTCCAAGGTCAGTGAACAAATTCTGATATTCCTGGGGCATCAGACTTACTGTTAGTTGACATCCTGACCCATCAATAAGTTTAAGTTTACTCTTAATTTGAGTTCGCAATGTTTCATCAAACAAATCCTCCAGCTGAATTGATTTTTTGATTTCAGAAAGTATATTCGCTAAATCCCAAAGCGTAAATTGTTGTTTTTGACTTGAGAAATAAGTCTTGTATTCTATAAATTTATTGTATTGATCTTTGAGCTCTGACTTGCGATTTATCATGTTAGCAATAAGGAGAGCATTGGAAAAGTCCTTTTCATCACTTAGGCAAAGGGAGACTTTTTGAAGCCAGGTAAGCGCTTTAAAATAGTGCTGGGTCCGTTCATTTTTTGTGTAATGATCGATTGGTTTAAAAACAGTATAATCAAGGTCGTCATTTCCCATGATTTTAGAACCAAGTCCTTGGCCGGCAAGCACTTTTCCCAATTCTTCAAAATAAATTTCATTGTAATCACCGATTAGGTTATTCTTTTTATTTGTGATCACAGCATATGGAATCGAATAGTACAAGAGGTTTTCTTCAATTGATTTTTCTATTTGAGGATCAAGTGTTTTTTCGTAGGATGAATACAAATCCTGATTGATAATTTCAAGCATGGATTGTAAAATTTCAATGAGGTATTGCTCTTCGATTTCATTTTCCAACATGCCATAAAAAAGATGTAACTGTTGAAGAATGAGGTCTGTGGTGATAAAAGAAGGCAGATGGTCTAATTGATTTTGCTCGTACAGGTCAAATAATTGATTATGATGACTAGGCACGATTACAAAACCATTTTTTGCTAGTTTTGAAGATGTCTCCTGCTCAAAATTATCCCACTGAAAGGAATTGGCAATATTTTGTACATTGGGCATTTTGATAGTGCCGTTTCGATAATTTTCCTTTCGCAGTTCAGAAATATAATAATCAATTCTTTTTGTAAATAGTGCTTCAGCATCATTGAGTTTGATGCTAAAATTTGTGTCCCAAAATGGTGGCTGGTACCATGAGAATTTACTGAAATATCGTGAAAGTATAGCATCTTCAAATAGGTTGCCTTTCATGGCAAGGATGGTGTTTTTTAAGATAATTAATGCTGATAGTGGCATGCCTTCCAACGATTGATTCAGGTTGATCTGAGGAGGCTCGATCCTGTTTTTATAATGTTTGTTGAATTCGATTGAATCAAAACCCGTCATTATTACATGATAGTCGGTGAATTCAGGACCTAATTCCTGAAATGTTGGCTTCTGTGACGGGGTTGTTTCAATCTGATGATCGGTTTTTTTATCCGAACAGGCAAAAAATGCAGAGAACAAAAAAATTATATTATACAAAAAAAAGTGCCTCATAATATGGAAATTAAACAATCATGAAGTTTTGATAGCTTTTTAAACCCATAAAGCATCATTAGAGTTCTTTGTTAGATTTGTGAATTATTTAAGTACTGAAATTAGGAAATGTGAATTGCACCGAGCATGGATATTTGCCACATTTATTACAGGAATAATAATTAATATGTTTTGGCAAGTTTCATGTGATG
The DNA here is from genome assembly GCA_024643455.1 of Cytophagales bacterium. Classification (GTDB taxonomy): domain Bacteria; phylum Bacteroidota; class Bacteroidia; order Cytophagales; family Cyclobacteriaceae; genus JAAUQL01. Next base: position 4,450 of record JAHEMV010000238.1, on the reverse strand, counting down.
CCTATTTGACCATATCCAGATATTTGGTAGGTTTAGCATTTAAACATGATAAATTATGAAAAGATTATTTAAAATCTCCATGGTTTTGTTCTTAATGTTGATTTCACATTATGAAAGCTCAGCTCAAGAAGCGAAAGAAGAATGGATACAACTTTTTAATGGTAAAGATTTGACAGGGTGGACGCCCAAAATTAAGGGGTATCCTGCAGGGGAAAATTTTGGAAATACTTTTCACGTGGAAGATGGCATTTTGAAAGTTTCGTATGATCAATATGATGAATTCAATTTGCGTTATGGACATCTGTTTTATAATGAAGAATTTGGTAATTATATCATCCGTGTCGAATATCGATTTGTAGGAGAACAATGCAAAGGTGGTCAGGGATGGGCTTATAGAAATAGTGGAATTATGATCCATGGTCAATCACCTCAATCAATGCGTTTGGACCAGGATTTTCCTGTTTCAATCGAAGTTCAACTTCTGGGAGGAAATGGAAAAGATGAACGGCCTACTGGAAACTTGTGTACTCCGGGCACGAATGTAGTTATGGATGGTGAACTGATTTTGCAGCATTGTGTAAATAGCGGATCTAAAACGTATCATGGGGACCAATGGGTTACAGCTGAGGTCGAAGTTCATGGAAATGAAATAATCAAACATTTTATCAATGGAGACCTTGTGTTGGATTATTCTAAATCACAACTTGACGAGCGAGATCCAGATGCTAAAAAGCTAATTGTTGATGGAGAGCTAATGCTTTGTAAAGGCAGCATTTCATTGCAGTCCGAAAGCCATCCTGTGGAATTCAGAAAAGTAGAGATTAAACTACTTGAATAGTAATTCTTACTATAAAGTCTTTAAAAATCCATTGAGCGGTTTCGAAAATCTAATTCAGGTTTATTGATTAGAAATTGTTTCCTCTACTCTTCCACAGTGTAGCATTTTATCTCCGAAGTAGGGATTCATGATATTTTGTTCATCACTGAGCCAAAATGCACCTTTGTTATCAAAAGCCATTGGGCAATATAATCTGTATATTGTTGCATTGCCGAAATTGGATTTTTTTGCCATTGCGTAAATTTCTCTGGAAAGTTTTTCAAATTCGAAACGTTGATCATTGATATCAGTAGCTCCAGCAATGGCCTCTGCCAAAATTAAAATATTTCCGTTCAGGTTATCATTTTTAATGGCTTTTGCCAACAATACTGCTTTTTTCTCGGCCGATTTTACATCGGTAGCAACCAGTGCATCTTTTAGGGCATAATAAGCTTCTAGTACAGATAGATTACCAGCATGAGATTCCTGAGAGATTTCTGAAGGTTCGGTTGACGCTTTTGCATCTTTTTTGGTGCTATTATCGCATGATATGAGAAAAGCCAATGCAAAAAGAATAGATAAAAGTTTACTTTTCATGAAGTTCAATATATTTTAAAAACGCAAAATTAATTTACTTTCTCAATTATACTACGGTTAGATCAGTATATTAATATGGTTTCGACAACCCGTATTATTGACTTCCCACCCCTTTAACATTCATTTTTAAGCGGTATAAACCAGATTTTGCAGTGATAAATAAACTCTGCTTGTCTGAACCACCAAAACAAACATTGGCTGTCCAGGGCTCATCTATTTTAATGTTTTTGATTTGATTCCCTTCCTTGTCGAAAACTGTTACTCCCGCGCCATTGGTAAGGTAGAGATTTCCCTTGTTGTCCAGTGTCATGCCATCCGATCCAGTATTACAAAATAATGTTTTATCCGATAACGTGCCATTGTCTCCTATAGTGTAGGAATAGGTCTTACTATTTTTGATATCTGTCACGTAGAGAATTTTGCCATCTGGAGTTCCTATAATTCCATTTGGTTGTCCAAGATCATCGATTACCCTTATGGGTTGACTTTTCCTAGAAGCAATAAAATATACACATTGACCATCCTGTTGGGTTGTGTCCCTGTCCCACCAGGGCCTTGCGTAAAATGGATCCGAAAAGAAAGCGCTACCATTTGGGGCCACCCATACATCATTTGGACCGTTTAGTTTGCCCTTTGAATAACTATTAAAGAGCATTGAAAACGACTTATTTTTATCAATAATCCAAAGCTCATTATTTTCATCTGCACAAGCCCAAAGATTCCCCTCTTTATCAAAACAAAGTCCATTTGATCGGCCAGAAGGCTGCATCCATGTGGTAAGTTGGTCATCTATGCTCCATTTAAGGATGCGATCGTTGGGTTGATCGGTAAAATAAACATTTCCTTCTGCATCGGATGCAGGTCCTTCTGTAAACGCAAAGTCACCTGCCAGTTTTTCAACAATTGCAACTTCCTGAACAATATCCTGATTTAGGGCAGGTTGACATGAAGCCATATATAACAGTATAGCCAAAAGATATACAATTCTCTTCATCATGTAAGTATTTAAAAAATGGGTTTAGGAGCGATTAATGGATTTTAAGGCATTTTCTACCCGACTTGCATAATCGTCGATCTGCCATGGTTCTTCAAAGCCTACGATCATCATATCTACGGCTTTAGATTTCAAGACATAGCTTAACGACTGTTCAATTTTTTCAGAAGTATTCCGAAAATTACCATTTCCGATAAGCTTCATGCCAATTACGCCTTTTTTTGCATCATGAATCTTTTTTACAGTCGACAACACTGTATCTGGATCTTTGTCATCCATGGCATCACCAAAAGCGTTTACTCGTGTATGTACTATATCGACCCATGGACTAGTAACACAGGCATTGAGTGCATCCATAGAATGTATTGAAACTCCATGAGATCGGATTATTCCTTTTTCTTTCAGATTTTGTAAAATATCCATTTGTTTTTTTTGCTCATCGGTCCAGTCCTGGTCAACCATACAGTGGATTTGCAGAATGTCTATATAATCTGAATTGAGCTCTTTTCTGAAACGATCAACGACGACATCTGCATCCGGGCGATCAGGTTCCGGAATACCACCCGGGCGCACCCAAATTTTTGAAACAAGCACATAATCTTCTCGTGGTTTTGATTTAAGAGCTTCAGCAATATAGGGATGGGTTCCATATAAGTCAGCACCGTCGTACATACGGATGCCGCGATCATAAGCATGTTGAATCAGTGCGATTCCTTTTTCTTTGCCGGCTCTGGTCATATTGCATTCTCGATTACCACCGTTATATCCGGTGCCAAAACCAATCATAGAAGTTTTAATGCCGGTCTTCCCAAGTGTGATTTGTTGAAATGGGTCGGATGAAGGTTTCATTACCGATGCAGTTGCACTGCTGGCCAGTATTAATGAACCAGTTCCAACGGATATCGTTGATATAAATTTCCTTCTGCTTATTTGCTTATTTTTCATATTGGTAAGTTTTATATTTTCCATAATGCACGAGATGTCAATTTATCAATCGAAATCCGGATATGCAATGGTTTGGAAGTATTCAGAATGAGAAATTCAAAATGAAAATAAAATGAATGAATAATACTCCAGTGAGAAGAGAATGCTATTTTTAATCATATTGTTCATAAATAAGAGTTGATATAATTAAAAAAAAATCCATGGTGTTTAAAGACCATGGATTTTTATTGATTCCTATTCGCAATTAAAAAATTTATCAACCTAGGTATTTTGCCTTATTTTCCATTAAAAATTGTTGCCATTTCCATGAAGACGACATCATAGATTCTAGATTGAGCTTCGCTTTCCAGCCCAATTCCTCATTGGCAAAGGTAGTGTCAGCCCAAACTTTTTCAATATCACCGGCCCTTCGAGGCACAATCTTATAATTAAGTTTCACGCCTGTTGATTTTTCAAAAGCTTTTATAACCTCCAAAACAGAATAACCATTACCTGTCCCCAAATTGAAAACCTCATAATTTGATTTTTGCTTTTTCTGAATCATTCGTTCAACAGCGATTACATGCGCTTTTGCTAAATCTACAACGTGGATGTAGTCTCGAACAGCCGATCCATCGATGGTGTCATAATCATTTCCAAATACACTCAATTCTTTCCTCAGACCTGCAGCTGTTTGAGTAATAAAAGGGACAAGATTTGCCGGTATTCCAATAGGCAACTCACCCAACTTTGTTGATTCATGCGCACCGACAGGATTGAAATAGCGGAGTGAGATGGCATGTATCGAGTTAAAAGCATGAACCGTATCACGGATGATTTCTTCACAAATTTGTTTGGTATTTCCATAAGGAGACTCTGCTGGCAGAATAGGTGATTTTTCCGTTACGGGAAGTTTTTTCGGCTGGCCATATACTGTGCATGAGGAAGAAAAAGCCAGGTTTGAAATGTCGTATTTTCCCATCAGCTCCAGCATATTGGTAAGAGACTGGATATTGTTTCGATAATATTTAAGTGGTTTTGCAACGGATTCTCCGACTGCTTTGGAAGCTGCAAAATGGATGATGGCTTTGATGTCATTATGTTTTTGAAAAAACTGG
>JAHEMV010000708.1 GCA_024643455.1 Cytophagales bacterium | reverse complement strand
AGTTCCTGAAAAATGGATGCCTTTGGTAAATGATTGGCTGAAAAGAATGGGGTATCGTTTCGCTCTCCGAAAATTGACCTATCCTTCAGTTGTTGCTCCTCATGGGCAGATTAATATCACCAGCTGGTGGGAGAACCAGGGAGTTGCGCCTTGCTACAAGGATTATAAACTCGCATTTCGTATCAGTAATCCAAATCGAACTGAAATATTCATGACAGATGCTGATATTCGAACCTGGCTTCCCGGCGATATTGTTTATGATGAACATCTGTATTTGCCATTTGATATGCCAATAGGGATCTATGATTTTGAACTTGCAATGGTCTCCAAAGACCTTCTTGTACCTGTGGTAAAGCTTGCTATTGCCGGAATAGGCAATGACGGGTGGTATTCATTGGGTAAAATCGAAGTTAAGTAAAAAATTAAATTTAGTTGAATAATGCTAGGTGGTTTACATTCAAAAAAATTCTAAATGCATGAAACATTTTCTGATATACCTATTTATTAGCCTTGTTTTTATAGGTAAAAATGAAGCACAAAAGGCCTTCATAAGTGAGCAAAAGCTAGCATTAAGCACTTATATGTTTTCCGATCCTAATCCTGTTGCGGACATGCAAAAGAACTATCCTTATTTCAGATTTGATGGATATACGAATAAAAGTGAAAAACGGGAATGGAATATGGTAGTTATGGAAAACGACTATATTAAAGTATATATTTCTCCGGAAATAGGCGGCAAGATCTGGGGAGCAATTGAGAAATCAACCGGAGGAGAATTTCTTTATTTTAATGATGCCGTTAAGTTCCGGGACGTGGCATTTCGTGGACCATGGACTTCCGGAGGATTGGAATACAATTTTGGATTAATGGGTCATGTTTCTACTTGTGCTACTCCACAGGATTACGTGATTAAGGAAAATGCTGACGGCAGTGTATCCTGTGTGATCGGAGCCCTGGATTTGCACACACGTACCAAGTGGAATGTAGAAGTAATTCTTCCGGCAGACAAGGCATATGTGGAAACAAAGGCTACCTGGCACAACCCCGGTTCTATCCCAGTGACCTATTATCACTATATGAATGCTGCTGCCAAAACTGCCGGGAACCTGGAATTCATATATCCTGGCAACCACTACATTGGCCATGGTGGAGAGGTAGGTGATTGGCCTGTTGAAAATGGCAGGGAGATTGGATTCTACGAACAAAATAATTTTGGGCCTTACAAATCGTACCACGTAATCAATGCCTATTCCGACTTTTTTGGCGGTTATTGGCATGATGATAAGTTTGGCTTTGGGCATATGGGCAACTATGAAGACCGACCTGGAAAGAAACTTTGGATTTGGGGCTTATCGCAGCAAGGCATGATCTGGGAAGATTTATTGACGGATTCCAAGGGTCAGTATATCGAATTTCAACCAGGCAAACTATTTAATCAGGCGATGGAGAAAAGTAGTTATTCGCCATTCAAGCACAGAGACTTTATTCCTCACGATACTGATCTTATGCAGGAAATTTGGTTCCCCATAAAAGAAACAGGTGGTATGGTGGCTGCCTCAAAATATGGAGTGCTGAATGCAATAAGAGTAGATGATCATATTGAAATCAAATTGAGCGCCTTACAGCGTATAAAACAAAAATTGGTTGTGAAGTCTGATAATAAAATTGTTACAGAGCATGTCATAGATCTAAATCCGCTCGACCTTTTTGAGGCAAATGTATCGATAAAACCAAGCGATCATTTTACTGTCGAATTGGGAGACGACTTGTTATTTTATTCCTCAAACGTAGATGATATCATCGTTAACAGGCCAGTAGAACCTAATCCTGAGTTTGAGTGGAACTCAGCAGTTGGATTTTATACAAGAGGACTCGAACTGGAAAAACAACAATCCTATGTTAAAGGAAACGCCAATACCATGGCTCAAGAGTTTTATATCAAGAGCTTAGAATTAGACCCGGCCTTTGCCCCTGCTTTAAATAGGTTGGCTTTGAGTTTTTACAGGCAAATGGACTATGAAAACGCATTGAAATACATCTTAAAATCTTTGTCCATAGATACATATGATGCTGAAGCCAATTATTATTTTGGCCTTATCAATATTCATCTGGATAAAATCCCCGACGCTAAAAGTGGATTTTCCATTGCCGTCCAGTCGACCACCTACAG
>JAHEMV010000707.1 GCA_024643455.1 Cytophagales bacterium | reverse complement strand
ATTGCTTCCTTACTTCAGTAATCACTTTTTGCAATTCCTGGAGCGTCTCCTGTGGACGAAAATGATACCAGTAAAGATCTTCATCCGTGGTATTATCAGCCTCAACATATCCCAGGGCCGGACCAATAATTCCTACAAGAGATAAAGACTTGTCTGAAGGAATTACAAAAGGATCTATAAGCAGGATATTTTGTGGGGTGATTTTCCCTTTAAAATAGTCTGAAGCCAGTAGATCAATCATAAGTGCACAGCTCATCGAAGAGCAAATGAAATTTATATTTTCGTATCCGGCTTCGATCAATTGTTCGTATTCTTCCGTTATGGATTTTTGCCAGTCTTTCCAAGTGGCCTTTTTAAATTCTTCGTACGACAACCCATGACCTCCCAGCAACACCTGGGATATATAATAATCCGATCGATTGGAAGACCAATCCCGGAATTCATTCCACTCAAAGGTAGAAGCACTGTAGCCATGCAAAGTGATGAACACCGGTTTTATCCGCTCAGTAGCATCAGGGTTTGGTTTAGCATAAGAGAGCAGGTAATTTTCTGGATTGTCGATGGATGGGTCATAAATTACTGTACCATCCAGGGTTGCCGGATCGATTTCAGGCGTGCTGCTACAAGCCAAAAAGCCAATAGAAAAAGCGATCAAAAAGATATTTTTTACTTTTTTAATATGTTCCATGAAACAGTAGTTTGAATGTACAATGGATAAACAGTTCCGGCACCGCTTAAACCGTCACCGGTGATCAGGTTGTAGCCAAAGGTGAGCATAAACTTTAAAGGCAATTTTGTTTCAAAAGAAGCTCCAAATTCGGGAGACAAAAGGAACGAAGAATTTGATAAATCATCAAAAATCTCATCGCCAAAACTAGCATGGAAATATCCCAAATTTAACCGAAATAGAGGTCTAAATACATGTTGAGGTCTAAAATACCATGCCGGGGAGAAAAGAAAGTTATCTTGCGGAATGGCATTTGAATTCCAGGCAGTTCCCAATCTGCTTGATATATAGCTAAATCCAAAATACAGTTTATCTGGTTTCAGGTTTCTATTGGAATACTGGATTGAAATTCCATTTTCATAATAGAAATTGACCGTTTTTTGAATCCTGATTCCCGCATCCAGAATAGATTCCTGAGCGAATGAAGCTTGTGGCATTAAAAAATGCATTTCAACAAGAACCATACAAAGCCAAATCAATAATTTTTTCATAGCTATTTACATTTAGTCTTTGATACATCGCACTCCCCAACCAACAAATTTTTTATTGGAGACAAGGGATACTTCGCCTGAACTGTCGAAAATAAATAGGTTAAATGCTTCTTGTGCATCATTTTCATCTGCAGTCCACCAACTTTCATCACCGCAACCTGTTGCAAATCCAATTTCCAACCTCCAATCTCCGGGAAGTCCAGTAAATCCACTTTCATTTGTTGCATCTGTATTTGGGGCGCACCAATGCGCAGTTCCTTTTTCTTTCATTTTGCTTCCCGCCAGGTTTTCTCCACCAAGGAAGTCAACCAGTGTTGTCCACTCACCCTTTGTTGGGATATGCCAACCTGCAGGCGCTATTTTCCGTGGATCATTTACTGCATACCAGTTGTAAAGCCGCCCATTTATATTGGTTTCTTCATAATCATTAGAATAGGCACCCGATGTCAAAGTGCCCCAGGAATTATCCATGGGGCCGATTTTAGGAATAGGATCTCCATTATTGTATTTAGTGACTTTTAAGTTTTCAACCATCCAAACCTGCGATCCGATCTGGACACTTGTATAAACGTTGCCATCAATGTCTTTGATTACAGTATCAACTATCGGTGTGACCTCATCTTTTTTGCAGGAAGAGATGGTAAAGAGCCAGATCATAGCGGCAATGGAAATGCTAAAGTAAATCCAGTTTTCCCCCCGATTTGACATAAGCTCCCGGAATAAAGTCGGGTTACATTTATTCCCAATTAACACTTCAGGTAGCAAATGAGTTAAACTTGTGTTTTTCATAGTTTTAGACAGCGATTAAGTTCAAGTGTATACAAATTTTAATAATAGAATCTATTTTTAGTTATCGCTTTCTTCCTCATCTTCATTGAGCCCGAGTGCTCCATTGGCACTTCGCTTCAGATCTGTAGCACTTTTTGTTATGGCTTTTTTCATTAAGTTCTCTGTGG
>JAHEMV010000706.1 GCA_024643455.1 Cytophagales bacterium | reverse complement strand
ATTTTAAACTTAATTACAAGCAGAAAAAGCAAACCAATAGCTGCTATTGTTATAATGAAAAGTTCTAATGTCGTCATATTACAAATTGATTATTTACCACTATACCATACGCCACGTAGCCATGCGTGCTGTTGTAATTTATGCATGATATCTTCTGGTAATTCGGGTAGTTCAGAGGTTTTAAGATTTTGAGTAGCCTGGTTTTTATTTCGAATTCCAGTAATTATTGTACTTACAGCAGGATGGGCTAACACAAATTTCAGAGCAGCCTGGGCCATGGTAAACTCGGTATTTTCCAATTCCTTTTTTATTTTATCTACACGTTTTACTGCACGATACACCCGATCACCTTCAAAATATTTACTTCTAAAGTCATCTTTAGGGAACAACTGGTTTGATTTATATTTCCCGGTGAGCATTCCTTCATCATAAGCTACACGAACAATAACACCTATATTATTGTCTAAAGCTACAGGTAAAAGTTCTGCAGCTGGTTCTTGTTCAAAAATGTTATAGATCACCTGTACAGTATCGAGATACCCTTCTTTCATCAAATGCACTAAAGCGTTTTGGTCTTGCTCCGGCGTGCTGATTCCGATGTATTTGATAATGCCTTCAGATTTTAATTTATGCAAAACATCCAAAGGTTTGGGATTACGATTCCACGCTCTGGTCCATGTGTGAAGCTGTAAAATATCAATACAATCCGTATCCAGATTTTTTCTACACGTATCTACAGTTTTGCGAATATATTTTTCAGGATACCGCTCTTCGACATTACAATATGGCGATGGTGGCCATGGACCATCGGCAGGTGGTATTTTAGTGGCGACCGTCACCTCTTCCCGTCGTTCTTTCAATACCTCTGCAATGATTTGTTCACTTTTTCCATTCCCATATCCAAGTGCAGTATCGATAAAATTCAATCCCAAATCCATGGCTTTGTTCAAGGAATCAATGGAGTCAGAAACATTTTGTGTTCCCCAATGCGACCCGATAGCCCAGGCTCCAAATCCTATTTCTGATACACGCAGCCCTGTTCTTCCCAAAATTCTATACTTCATTTTCTATTCAGCTTATAAATTAACTTCCAAGATATAAACTATCTCTAATTTTCCATAAGCGGATTGGCGATACCCTATTTAAATGCCCAAAAATTTTACTTGGCTGTAGAAAGTATTGAATGATGTATCAATTAATTTTGATTTTATAATCTCCTGCTTATTAACTTGCACAAAATTCAGGTGTATTGAAACGTAAGAAATCCAGAGCTAAATCAAAAGACAAAGTCAGGTCTAAGCCTGTTTCGTATAAAAAAACTTTTCTTAGAATCGCTCTCTATTTGGGATTGGGTTTACTTTGCTTTCCAATTTTTCTTCTATTCTCCATTAAAACAGGTATGATTGGTCAAATGCCTTCTCAGGAGGAGCTTAAAAATATCGAAAATTTTGAAGCATCTGAAATCTATAGTGCTGACAATAAACTGCTTGGCAGGTATTTCATTCAGAACAGAAAAGTGATGGATTATGATCAGATTTCTCATCACCTCATGGATGCTTTGGTTGCTACAGAAGATGAGCGTTTTTTTGAACACCATGGAATTGATTATAAAAGTCTTCCAAGAGTATTTTTCAAAACATTGCTCCTGGGAGATCGCAGTGGAGGTGGAGGTTCGACTATCACCCAACAACTGGCTAAAAATATTTACCAGAGACAGGACTATGCAGTGTTTTCGATGATCATTGCCAAACTTAGAGAGATGATAATTGCTACCGAACTGGAGAAAGTGTATTCTAAAAAAGAAATACTAACGCTCTATCTCAATACTGTTCCGTTTGGGGAAAATTTATTTGGTGTTGAAGCTGCCAGTCAACGATTCTTTCAAAAACAGGCAAAAAAACTGAATATACAGGAAGCGGCTTTGCTTATTGGTATGCTTAAAGCAACCACCTTTTACAATCCAAACAACAATCCTGAAGGTGCATTGGGTAGAAGAAATGTGGTTTTAGGTCAAATGGAAAGGACTGCAATAATATCAAATAAGGAACTGGATTCTTTATCCAATCTTCCAATTACGTTGAATTACAGCAAAACAGATCAAAATGATGGAATAGCGACTTATTTCCGTGAGCAAGTTCGGCTGGATCTCAATCGACTTATTCCACAAATCGCTG
>JAHEMV010000237.1 GCA_024643455.1 Cytophagales bacterium | reverse complement strand
GCACTGCTTTTCCCATTTATTATGGGAGTCAGGTTTTTGACAGATTATATTGCTGGTGATGTGTATTATAAAGTTGAACATACCTATCACAATTATTTCAGAGCAAGGGCGCAATTAAAGTTAGCTCAGGATGGAGAGGCAAAATTGGATGCCATGCAGCGGATATTAAAAAAATGTTTCAAGAAGAATAAATTTTAATGGTTTATGCCTGAGTACGTTAGAAAGCGCCTTTTACCAGTGTTGATTATCTTGATTTCAAACCAGCTTATTGCGCAGCCAAACGATTGGGAAAATCCAAAAATGTTTGATCAGCATAAGGAAGCTCCACATGCGACTTTGATGCCGTTTAAAGATGAATTATCTGCGCTGACCAAAAAACGTAAAGAATCAGTTTATTATTATAGTCTGAATGGAACATGGAAATTCAATTGGGTACGTAAACCTTCAGACCGACCAGTTGAATTTTACAAACCTTCTTTTGATGTGTCTTCCTGGAATGATATCCCGGTTCCATCCAATTGGGAATTGGAAGGTTATGGTTTTCCCATCTATGTGAATCATCAATATGAATTTGCGGATTTTAAAGCTCCTGTTTCACAAGAGATTGAATTTGTAGATAAAATATATCCAAAAAATCCAGGGAAAGTGCCACACGATTACAATCCAGTGGGATCGTATCGAAGAACTTTTTCAGTTCCTGATTCATGGAGAGGGAGGAGTATTTTTCTTCAGTTTGGGGCGGTGAAGTCGGCGATGTATGTTTGGGTAAATGGTATAAAAGTAGGCTATAGCCAGGGTAGTAAAACACCAGCGGAATGGGATATTACCCATTATCTCCAACCAGGTGAAAATACGCTTGCTGTAGAAGTGTACAGGTGGTCAGATGGATCTTACCTGGAGTGCCAGGACTTCTGGCGAATCAGTGGCATTGAACGCGATGTTTTCCTTTATTCAACGCCAAAAGTTCGGATTCGTGATTTTTTTGTAAAAGCGGATCTTGATGAAAGCTATGAAAATGGAAATTTTTCGCTTGAAATTGATTTGAAAAACGAAAATGATAAACTTAAATCCGGAAATTATCAGGTTGAATATAAGTTACTTGATATTGATGAGAATTTAGTTAGTTCGGAAATAAAAAATGCCAAAATAAACAACCATGATGGTTTGAAGCTTCTGTTCAATAAAAGTATAGAAAAACCAAAAAAGTGGACTGCAGAAACTCCTAACCTTTATTCTCTTCTTATAATTCTGAAAAATGTGGAGGGGATGGTTGAGGAGGTGGTAACCAGCAAAGTAGGATTCCGTAAAGTTGAGATCCTGGATGGTGTATTTCATATAAATGGAGTAGCTGTTTTAATAAAGGGTGTCAATCGTCACGAACATGATCAATTTAAAGGGCATGTAATTAGCGAAGCATCTATGGTTAAGGAAATAAGCCTGATGAAACAGTTCAATATCAATGCGGTACGGACAAGCCATTACCCTAATGATGAACGATTCTATGAGCTTTGTGATGAATATGGTCTCTACATTACTGATGAGGCAAATATTGAATCACATGGCATGTATTATGGGAAATATTCTCTGGCTAAGAACCCGGAATGGATGGAAGCCCATGTGGATCGGAATATGCGCATGGTGGAAAGGGATAAAAACCATCCATCTGTCATCGTGTGGTCAATGGGCAATGAAGCGGGTGATGGAGTGAATTTCACTGAAGTATATAAAAGGATACGTGAACGTGATCCTTCCCGACCGATCCATTACGAGCGTGCAATTATGGGGGAAAACACGGATATTTATTGTCCACAATACCCGGATGTAAAATATCTTGAGAAATATGCTTCAAAAAAGCAAACAAAACCAATGATCATTAGTGAATACGCCCATGCCATGGGGAATAGTAATGGCGATCTGATGGATTTATGGAATGTGATTTATAAAGAAGGAAATACTCAATTGCAAGGTGGGTATATCTGGGACTGGATAGATCAGGCCCTGGTAAAGAAAGATGAAAATGGCAAAGAATTTTGGGCATATGGTGGTGACTATGGAACGGGAATGCCAAGCGATAATAACTTTCTGTGTAATGGTGTAATTTCAGCGGATTACACCCCTCATCCTGGTCTATGGGAGGTTAAACACGTCTATCAATACGTATGGTTTTTTGATGAAGATCTGAAAAATGGAAAAGTTAAAGTGAAAAACCTCCATGATTTTATTGGACTGAATGATTTCGAAATCAACTGGACAATCACAGCCGATGGAATGGAAAAAGCAACTGGAAGGATTTCCGATTTGGAGTTAAAACCACATGATTCAAAAATAATCATCATGGATTTTCCCGAAATATCAAAACGCCCTGGAGTGGAATATTTTTTGGATTTTTCAGTAAAATTAAAAAAGGACCTGCCATTCAGAAAACGTGGTTTTGAGGTAGCACATCAGCAGTTTATGTTACCTTGGACCCTGCCGGCAGTTCGTGTTTCTGAGAAATATGCTGGTTTGCAAGTTCGCAATGAAGCGGGGTTGAAAGTTGTAGGAGAAAATTTCATTGTAAAATTTGATCAGTCTACCGGAAGCTTGTCCTCTTATGAAATCAATGGATATGAATTGTTGCAAAAAGGACCGCGCGTAAATTTTTGGAGACCGCCAAATGACAATGACAAAGGATCAAACATGATTGCCCGTTTGGGTATTTGGAGAGCGGTGTCAAATAACGCAAATCTTATTGGACTGGAATCCGAGCAGCCGGAAAAAGATAAGGTAATTGTGAATGCCAGATTCAGTTTAAAGGAAGTTGGTGGAGAACAAACAATAACATATATTATCTTCGGAAATGGAAGAATTGAAATTGAAAGTAAGCTTAATCTTAAAAATGACAAACTTCCAGATTTACCCAGGTTCGGAGTGAGATGGGAAATGCCTGCTAATTTCGATAATTTGACTTATTTTGGCAGAGGGCCACATGAAAATTATATAGATCGGAATAGCAGCGCCAGTGTGGGGATTTATGAAAGTAAAGTTGCGGACCAGTATTTTAACTATGTTCGTCCGCAAGAAAACGGATATAAAACAGATGTGCGGTGGTTCGAATTGAAAAATGACGATAGTATTGGAATTAGGGTAATTGGTGAAGAGTTATTAGGGTTTTCTACTTTACACAATCCAATTGAAGATTTCGATCAAAAAACGCATGATGATTTTAGACATACCAATGACATTGAAAAGCAAGATGGTGTGTATATTACCGCTGATTTGAAGATGATGGGCGTAGCAGGAGATGATTCATGGGGAGCTTTACCTTATGAAGTTTATTCAATCCCTGCAGGCAATTACAGTTTTAAATTTATTATAGAACCTATTTTCTAAATATAAAAACGATTAAGATGAATAATGAGCGAAGAAACTTTATCAAGACCTCAGCAACAGTGATCGCCGGGGCATCTATTTTCACTCCTAATATACTTTTTGGGAAAGATGACCGTAAAGTCAGGATGGCCTTTATTGGCTTGGGAGGTAGAGGAAGATCACATTTATATCGTTGCCTTCAAAGAGAAGATATAGAAGTTAAGGCGATATGTGATATAGATCCAAAAGCAATTGAGTCATCAAAAGAAATGCTCAAAAAAGCTGGGTATAAGGATGTTCCTGCCTTTACCGATGGTGAAGAGGCATTTTTAAAAATGTATGAGCAAGGAGATATTGATGGCGTTATTATCGCTACTCCATGGGTTTGGCACACAAAAATGGCCTGTGCTGCAATGCGGGCTGGCATCTATGCTGGCGTGGAAGTGTCAGCAGCAAATACCCTTGAGGAATGCTGGGATTTGGTGAATACGTATGAAGAAACAGGTGTGCCGTGTATGATTTTGGAAAATGTAAACTACAGACGCGATGTGATGGCTGTATTAAATATGGTCAGACAAGGCATGTTTGGTGAGCTAATTCACATGGAGTGCGGCTATCAGCATAATCTCCAAGGAGTTAAATTTGATCCGGGAGTAGAATTTGGCCCTGGAGCAAATAGTGAAGCACGATGGAGAACTCAACATTCAATATCTAGAAATGGTGATGTGTATCCGACTCATGGATTGGGCCCAGTTTCTTCAATGCTCGATATTAATTACGGCAATAGGTTTATGTATTTAACATCAACCGCTACAAAAGCACGTGGACTCCATGATTACATCGTGAAAAAGGCCGGAGAAGATCATCCAAATGCCAAAGTGAAGTTCAAGTTGGGCGATGTGATTACAACAGTAATTAAAACGTCAAATGACGAAACAATTACCGTGCAGCATGATACAAACCTGCCAAGGCCTTATTCATTGGGATTCAGAGTACAAGGAACAGAAGGATTGTGGATGGATATAAATGAATCCATTTATTTGGACGGAAAAAGTCCCGAACATCAATGGGAGCCAGCTGCTGCCTACCTTGAAAAGTATGACCATCCATTATGGAAAAAATACGGAAAACAAGCAGAGGGAGCAGGACATGGCGGTATGGATTTCTTTGTAGATCACGCATTTATTGAGTCCATCAAACGAAAAACAAATACGCCGTTGGATGCCTATGATGCTGCTGCCTGGAGTTCTATTGCACCTCTTTCAGAAATGTCAATTGCTCATGGAAGCGAGCCAGTTGATATACCAGATTTCACAAGAGGCACTTGGATGAACCGCAAACAAAAATTTGCTCTTAATGATGAGTATTAATGTTCTAGTAACGAATTATACAGCGTAAGCAATAACGCTTACGCTTAGTTTTAAAAAAAAATCTAAAATGACCCAAATTATTGAAAAACCCGAAGACCGCCTTCTGTCGCTTGATTTTTATAGAGGGCTTACCATGTTTTTACTTATTGCCGAATTCTCTCACTTGTTTTCCTATTTGGTCTCGGATGAATTGGCCGGGACTTTTATTTACAGTTTAGGGCAACAATTTCATCATGTTGAGTGGGAAGGGATGCATTTCTGGGATTTGATCCAGCCTTTTTTCATGTTTATTGTCGGCGTGGCCATGCCTTTATCGTTTTCCAAAAGGATAGCCAAGGGAGATTCCTATGGACAGCTTAGCAGGCATGCGATGAAACGGGCCTTTCTATTGTTGTTATTGGGATGGGCGCTTTATTGTATCGATCCGGGAAGAATTGTTTTTCGTTTTCAAAATGTACTTGCCCAACTTTCAGTTACCTACATACTGGCATTTTTAATCATTAGAAAATCTACTGGTTTTCAGATTGGGTTTTCAGTTGTGTTGATACTGATTAGTGAAGGATTGTACCGATTTTTTACTGTAGATGGATTTAACGAAGCATTCATTCCTGGTCATAATTTTGGAGCATGGTTTAATATTCTTATTTCCGGACAAGAAGATGGAGGTCACTGGGCAATGTTTAATGCCATTCCAACAGCGGCTCATACTATTTGGGGTGTCTTAGCCGGGCAGTTATTAATGAGTAAACAGTCGGATAAGAAAAAGCTGCAGACCTTGATTATTGCAGGTGTTATCGGATTAATTATTGGATATGGGTTAAGTTATTTTACACCAATAATAAAACGTATTTCTACCAGTACCTTTGTTTTCGCCAGTGGAGGATGGGCACTATTAGCGCTAGCATTATGTTATTGGTTAATTGATATGAAAAAATATCAAAAGGGGGTGCTCTTTTTTGCCATAGTAGGGATGAATCCATTGTTCATTTATTTGTTCGCTCATGTCGGAGGAGCCAATCTCCTTAAGGAAATAGTCTTGCCGTTTTCCAATGTATTATTTAGTTGGATGGGTGAGTTGGGTGCACATATTATGTTGAGTTTGGTGGTGCTATTTCTTTTATGGTATATCTGTTACTGGATGTATAAGAAGAAAATATTTGTTAGAATTTGATGCACTTATTTAAATCGAAAGAGGTTAATATTTGACAAAAAGTATTATCCTCTTTCGATTAACTTTTGCCTTTGGCATCATAATACTTAACGTGAAGGAAACCGGTTGTCCCAGAAAAATTCTCTGCTGTAAACCAGTTTGACGTTTTTTGTGAAGTCCGGATGTTGGGTATTTATTACGTAATTAAATTCAGATGGAATGATGGCTGATGGAACCTTCATTAAAAGGCTGGATTTCGCTTCATACCAATCACTTCCGATTTTTTGAGTTTCTGCGTAAGCTTGAAGTTGAATCCAATTTTTCGGTAGCTGCGCGATATCAATTGAAGTGATTGCAGTGTTTTCAGCAATTTCTATGTGCATGATTTTAAATTCGCCAGATGGTTTGATCCCGTTGGTATGAGCCAATAGTTCCAAGGCACAAAGAGAAATACTCTCAGAGCAATAAATTACAAATTGAAATAAATTATTCCATCGATTGGCTACCCCTGAACTGCTAAGCGAATCTGCATATTTTGAATGAGAAAGCCTGTAAACGATCATACGTTATCACCAAATTCCATTGAGGTAAGTCGGCTATCCGTAAACCGGATGCCGCTTATTGTATCAAGAAAATTGATAGGCATGTCATTGTCGAAAAAGAAGTTTTCCTTTTGAAGCCACTCTCCAAATTTGTCTGAAGTACCAAAAAATTCAATACCATGCTTGAACAGGGAAAGCAAGGTGAACACATGCTCCTGAAGATAAGGCTTCATGGGCATAGATTTAAGTTTGTAACTTCTAAATGTTTTGATGTTGAGATTTAAGGAGGTAGATAACAACTCATCTTTTAAACCTGACAACTTTTTGAGATCGTCTATGAAATTAGATGTGATTTTGTTTTGCCTTACTGCATACAAAACTTCAGGCTCTGAAGCCCTTGATGGTATTTCGGTACTTTGATATTTCTTTCCCACAATCAAATATAAGTATATTTACCTTATTAAAAAAGTAATTTTACCTTTATTAATTTGATTCTAAACTATCAGGAGTTTTGATTACCAACTTTCAATATGAATTTGACCTTGAGTTTTTCGTGAATGTTCGGTAAACCCTTCCTTATTCAATACATTGAGCATTGCTTCGGTCATAGCAGGATTTCCGCATAAAAAAATGTGTGTATTATTAGGTTTAGGTTTAAATCCCAAGACCGTTTCCATTTTATCGTCTAGCCAAATATCCTGAATAAGTCGAGTATCGCCATGCCAACCTCCGGGTTCTTTTTCAGGCATCAATATCGTCGGTAAGTAGGAAAATTTCTCCGACATGCTTTGCAGCAAGTTGAGTTCAGAAGAATAACCTAAATCCCACGAATTAGCAGCTCCATGGATTACTGCCAGTTTTTGCAATCCTTTTTGAAGGGCATTGGAACGTATCATACTGATATAGGGAGCAACACCGGTACCAGTAGCAATCAGAATGATGTTATTGCCTTCGGGAACTTCATCCAATGTAAACATACCGCTGGTTCGTTTTCCCATTTCAATTCGATCACCGATTTTTAGGTTGAAGATCCTTGGAGTAAGTGCGCCGGAATGGACAATAGTGATATAAAATTCAATGTATTCTTTCAACACAGATGAAGAAGCAATGGAATATAATCTTCGGATCATTTTACCTGGTTTATGCTCTTCATTATCCGGTGTAGAATCTGCTATTCTTGGCGATGTTGCCGGCAATCCTAATGAAATAAATTGACCTGCAGTAAATTCAGGAAGCTCCCATTCGTCAGGTTTTACCCGAATAATAATCATAGTCGGTGAAACCCTCATAATTTGAGTCACGATGCTGTTAAGTGTTTTTTCTGCCATAAGTCCGATTCTAAAAAATGACTAAAAATAAAAAAGTATTGTTTTGTAAAATTAGACATTATATGGATTTGAAATTAAAAAATTGGAAAAGATTTCGATACGAATTAATTGATTTTAAAATGAAATAGTTTTTGTAGATC
>JAHEMV010000705.1 GCA_024643455.1 Cytophagales bacterium | reverse complement strand
CTCAAGGCAAATGAGTGTTCCTAAGAAACTACCGGTCATCAAAGCTCCATGTTCTCCTGCTATGGTACCCATTGGGATCGACCATCCCATTCGAAACAAACCAGCCAGTACTCCGACTACCAAAGAGACAAGTACAAATGGCAATACAAAAAAAATCTTTTTATTCATGTTCTAATCTTTAAGCATGATCAGACACATTTTAAATGACGTTACAGCATGTAGCGCATGGGGTATATTTGCAGGCATAAGAATCATTTCACCTTCTCTGACAAGGTGTTTTTCCCCTGAAATGCTTACCTCAGCCTTTCCTTCAAAAATCTGGACAATTGCATCAAACGGAGCAGTATGTTCACTGAGTCCCTGATCTTTATCAAAGGCAAAAAGAGTGACATTGCCTCCCTTATTTTTGATAAATTGTTTGCTGACTACACCGCCTTCTGCAATGCTAATTGACTCTTTTAGTATGTATTTTTTAGCTGGTTCAAAGGATTTATTTTCCATTTATATTTATGTTATACAAGCTTATTTATAATGATTCTAATTTACGGGATTACTCAGCATCTTTTTATGATCGAAATCACAGAACATATTAAAAGTCTTTTTTGCTGCTTTTTTTTAGAATGAAGAAAACTGGAACTATGGTCCATACAGTTAAAGCTAAAAATGAAATAAGCATACCGGAATTGTTCCCAAAAAACTTATTAAAAACCGCCCCTGTATAACCCATTAATGCTGATATATCTAACTTCAACATAATTAGAATTCTGCTCAAATCAATAGGATTGAGTAAAGAGATGGCAATTGCAAATTTTTCGATAGGATAATCCTGCAACAATAGCAGGGAAAGCAGAAATAATCCATCATAAATAAAAGACATAAAAAGCCATACCAAAATGGCCATCCCAAATCCTTTCAGCTTATTCTCATTTACCAGTGCTATATAAAAAGATATTCCAGTAAAAATAAAAGTCAGAAAAATACCAGAAAGTAAAAGCGTCACCAAACTCATGATGCTTGCAGAAATGAATATGCCATAAAATATAAATGGAAGCGCCATTCCTGCAAAAAGACTCAAGGAAAGAGACAACCCGATTCCCAAATACATCCCAAGGAAAATCCGATTTCGTGGTATAGGTTGTGCTAAAAGCAACTCTACAAATTCACGAGAATTGTAGAAATTCATTACCCCAAAAATAGTACCTATCAATGGTGTGAGGATAAAGGTGATGTTCATCAGGCTTACAATAGCTTTAGAAACATCGTTACTCATGTACAAAAGCACCATTCCGGAAACAAAATAGAAAAGGAAATATATGATGCTCCAACGGCTCCTGATCAGATCGAAAAAACTGTATTTAAGAATTTTTAACATGTTCTTTTTCTAAAATTTTTGCGATAGCACGTTCCAGGTTTTCTTCTTTCTCCGATAACAACATCTCACCATGGGTGCCTCTAAAATATACCTGCCCCTCCAATAAAAAAATAAGCCCATCTGCGATCTCCTCCACCAGGCTCATGATGTGTGTCGTCAGTAAAAAAGTCTTCCCACCTTTCTTCTTATCCAGAATTAAGTCCTTTAATCGAATCAAGGCTATCGGATCCAATCCTGAAGTAGGTTCATCCAAAATATATAATGGACAATCAAACATGAAAGTCAACACAATATTTACTTTTTGTCTGGTGCCACCTGACAACTGTCGCAATTTTTTTTGAAGAAATCCTTTCAGGTCAAATTGATCAATCAACTCTGCGGAATGACCTTTTTCGCCTCGGATATCTTCTATAAGAGCAATGAGTTCATAAACTTTAAGGTTTTCGGGAAAGCGGGCTATTTGCGGCAGATAGCCAATATCTCGTCTGTATTCCCAATTTTTTTTTACGGATTTTCCATCAAAAAGAATCTTTCCCCCATCAGGAATTACCAATCCCAAAATGGATTTTATAAAGGTAGTCTTCCCGGAACCATTAGGCCCGAGGATTGCCGTAATTTTTCCTTTTGATAATGAAAAATCAAAACCTTTCAGCACCTCAAGTTTCCCAAAACTTTTCTTTATTCCCTTTATTTCAATCATAGGTTATCAACTTCATTTTTGGTCGTTCATCCATAAGGGATTGCGGTGTAAGTACCGGCGCTACTTTTTCAGCTATATTGATCATATCAATAAAAAAACTCCTTAAAA
>JAHEMV010000236.1 GCA_024643455.1 Cytophagales bacterium | reverse complement strand
CCGGGGAGTATTATCTGGATGAAACCCTGAAGATCACAACTGAAAATAGCTTTTTATCCATCGAAGCCAAAAAACCTGGTTCGGTGATAATTAAAGGGTCAAAAATCATAGAAGGAAATTGGGAAGTCTATCGCGATGGGATAATGAAATTAACTACCAATGTTCAAATTTCACCATATGCTCAATTGTATATTGATGGAAAGGAACAAATTCTGGCCCGGTATCCAAATTACGATAGTATGGCCGGCCATTACCACGGTTTTGCAGCAGATGCTATCGACCGTAATCGGGTAATAAAATGGAAACGACCTGAAGGGGCGATCGTACATGCCATGCACCAGGGTGAATGGGGAGATTTTCATTATGAAATTGAAACCGTCGATAAAAAAGGAAAAGTAACTTTAAAAGGTGGCCATCAAAATAATCGCCCCTCCCCCATGCACCAAAAATATCGTTTTGTAGAAAATGTATTTGAAGAACTCGATGCTCCGGGAGAATGGTATTTTGATGTATTTTCTTCCACATTATACCTATATCCTTTCGAAGAAACGAACCTTTCAAATGCTAAAATTGAAGTGTCTTCCTTAAATCACCTTATTGAATTAAAAGGAACTAAAGGAAATCCAATTTCAACTATTTCTTTAAAAGGGATCCGATTCGAACATACCAACCGCACCTACATGGAGGAATATGAACCGCTATTGCGGAGCGACTGGATGATTTATCGCGGTGCAGCGATTTATATTGAGAATACGACGAATTGTACTATCCAGGATTGTGAACTGTCTGATTTGGGTGGAAATGCAATTTTTGTTTCGGGTTATAATCGTGATATTAAAATTGAGGAGAACCATATTTATAATTGCGGGGCAAGTGCAATATGTTTCGTCGGACTGTCATCTGCAGTGAGATCACCTTCATTCACCTACAATGAGTTTGTTGAATTCAATATCCTCGACACCATAAAGGGGCCTAAAAGTAATGAATTTCCATCAGATTGCTTTGTTGACAATAACCTCATTCATGATATCGGACTGGTGGAAAAACAAACCGCAGGTGTTGAGATTTCCATGGCAAGGAATATTACAATTAGACACAATTCGATATATGATGTTCCTCGGGCTGGGATCAACGTAAGTGAAGGCACCTGGGGAGGACACATCATCGAATACAATGATGTATTCAACACAGTATTGGAAACTTCCGATCATGGCGCATTTAACTCATGGGGAAGAGATCGTTTCTGGCACCCCGATAGAAAAATTATGGACCAGATCACAGCTAAAAATCCAGGAATGCCTTACTGGGATGCCACCAATACTACTTACATCCGAAATAATCGCATGCGCTGTGACCATGGCTGGGATATCGATCTGGATGATGGATCTTCAAATTATCACCTTTCTAATAACCTATGCCTTAACGGAGGGATAAAATTGAGAGAAGGATTTTACAGAACGGTTGAAAATAATATCATGGTAAATAATGGTTTTCACCCACATGTTTGGTTTCAAAATAGTGGAGATGTTTTTGTGCATAACATCATGATGACTGACTATAAGGATATCCGTCTCGATGGTTGGGGAAAGGAATTAGACTACAATCTATTTCCTGATCAGCAGGCACTCGATAAAGCAAAACAAAATGGAACCGATGCGCATAGCAAATTCGGGGACCCACTTTTTATTGACCCGGCCCATGGAAATTTTACAGTTTCTGACAATTCCATAGCGGTTGAATTGGGATTTAAAAATTTCCAAATGGACCAGTTCGGTGTTCAAAAACCGGAATTAAAAAAGATAGCAAAACAACCAGAAATACCTGAACTGATGCTATTTAACTATAAAAATAATCCTTCAAAATCCATAGTATGGCTAGGCGCCACGCTAAAGACGGTTGAAACAATGGGAGAGCGATCTGCCGCAGGACTTAAGGAAATTGGCGGTGTTTTGATATTAAGTATTGAAGAAGGCAGTTTATCGAAAACAGCAGGTTTACAGGAAGGGGATGTGATCCTAAAATGCGAAGGAGAACCCATAACTACAATAACAGATTTAATGACCTCCATCCAGGGCAACAAATGGAAAGGTGAACTTAAATTAATTGTCTTGCGAAACCAGCAAAACTCCAACTTTTTAATGAAAACAAAATGATATGAATTCATCCTGTGGAATAGGCTTTTTCAAGATTTCCCTCGTATCTTATATGCATATTCTCTTTTAATTTTAATTACCCAAAATCATGAATAATAGAAACTGGAAACGCAGAGATGTATTAAAAACATTTGGAGTTGCATCAGCAGGTATTGGTATAGCACATCCAGTCATTGGAAAAAGAACCTCCAATCCAGAATTATTCCAAGATCCAAAATATAAAAATCCTGATCGGCCTGTCGAATGTGTGGTTCTGGGTGCCGGAGGAAGAGGTAATGTGTATGCATCATATGCTACAAAATATCCAAATGAAATGAAAATTGTTGGCGTGGCCGAACCGATCCCCTATCGTCGCGAGAAGTTTTCAGAAATGTATAAAATCCCAAAAGAACACCAATGGGTAACCTGGGAACATGCCCTTCAAATACCCAAGTTTGCCGATGCCATGATCATCACCATGCCGGACAATTTACACTATCAACCTGCTATGGATTGCCTGGCTATGGATTATGATTTATTATTGGAAAAGGCTATTGCCCAGACCTGGCAGGAATGTAAAGACATTCTGGATCAAACGAAAAAATATGATAAAATTGTTGCCGTTTGCCACGTGTTGAGGTATACCCCATACTTCAGAAAAATGAAAGAAGTTGCGGATTCTGGAAGATTAGGTGATATAGTAAGTATTCAACATCTTGAACCAGTGGAACATATTCATATGTCACATTCTTTTGTAAGGGGAAACTGGCGAAACTCAAACGAGTCAACGCCTATGATCCTTTCCAAATCTTGCCACGATACCGATATTTTGCGCTGGATCATAGGCAAGTCGTGTCGTAAAGTTTCTTCTTTTGGTTCACTGAAACATTTCACTAAAGCCAATGCGCCTGAAGGCAGTACGCCAAGATGCACTGATGGTTGCACACATGAGCGTAACTGCATATTTTCTGCAATCAAATTATACAAAGAAAAAAAGGAATGGTTACATCATTTAGCACTAGAAAATTATAATGATACAACAATTCTAAATGCACTTAAGGAAGGCCCTTATGGAAAATGTGTTTATCACAATGATAATAATGTTGTTGATAATCAGGTAGTCAATATGGAATTTGATGATCAGATAACTGTTGCATTTTCAATGGAAGCTTTTTCACATTATGGTGGGCGCAGAACACGCATATTTGGAACTAAAGGAGATTTGGTTGGAGATGAAAACAATATGCTTATTACCGATTTTCTCACTGGTAAACAAGAGAGCTGGGAACCTGGGAAAGCCAAAAAAGGCTCTGGTCATGGAGGCGGTGACCATGGATTGGTGCATGATTTTGTCCAGGCTGTTAGCCAGCAGAATCCTTCGTTATTAACCTCCACCATTGACGCTTCAATGGAAAGTCATTTGATTGGTTTCAAAGCTGAAGAAAGCAGATTAAATGGAGGTGAGGTACTTAGCATTAAACTGAAAAGTTAAATGAACGGTTTTGAACGAATCCAAAAAGCACTGAATGGAGAATGGCCGGATAAACGCCCGGTCATGCTGCACAATTTCATGATGGCTTCTAAAGAAGCGGGATATTCAATGAAAGAGTTTAGGGAAAATCCAGAAATGGCTGCAGATGCATTTATACAATCCATCGAAAAATATGATCTTGATGGAATTTTAATCGATATCGACACTACACTTCTTGCTGGATCAATTGGCGTTTCGGTAGACTATCCGGAACATGAACCCGCAAGAATACCTTCAGGGTTATTAAAATCATGGAATCAGCTGGATGAATTAGTGGAGTTTGATTTATCAAAAAATGAACGCGTCCAAAAATGGTTGGAAACATGCCGGTTAGTCAAGAAGTATTTTGGAAATGAGAAATTTATAAGAGGCAATTGTGATCAGGCTCCTTTTTCAATAGCAAGTATGGTGAGAGGTACCGAGAATTGGATGCTCGACCTGATGGTGCCTGGAGAGGAAGTTGAAAAATTACTGCACTATTGCACCACAGTCAGCATTCAATTTATAGAACTAATGGCAACAACCGGCGTTGACATGGTATCCAATGGTGATAGTCCTGCAGGACCGGAATTGATCTCTCCTGAAATGTTCCGACAGTTTGCCCTCCCCTATGAAAAGAAACTGGTTGAAGTTGCTCATGCACAAAATTTGCCTTATGTAAATCATATATGTGGTAATACCGATTTGATCCTGGAAGATATGCTGGAAACAGGAACGGATGGCTTGGAGCTGGATTATAAAACAGATATTCATAAAATATTCAAGGTGTTGGGGCATAAAAAACTTTTTATCGGCAACATTGACCCATCAGGAGTTCTGGCAATGGGTTCGAAACAATTAGTGAAACAAAAAACTCAGCAACTTTTGGATGCTTATCGGGAATCACCAAGATTGGTTATCAATGCCGGATGCGCCATCCCTCCAAATACGCCATCAGAAAACATTAGGGAAATGATTAATACTACACGTGACTTTTAAACAGAATTATATGGAAACATTACAATACATTATAAAAAAATCAGGACTAATATCCTTACTCATTGGATTGATTATGGCCCCTTATTTATCTACTGCCCAGGGGCTCAATTTATTTATGTCACCAACTGGGAATGATAACTGGATGGGTACTGAAACAAAACCATTACAAAGTCTTGAAGGTGCCAGGAATAAAATCAGGACACTGAAAAAAAATACAACATTTAACGATACCATCCGGATAGTAATTGCTCCCGGGAATTATCCAAGGACTTCGACCTTTAAATTGATACCGGAAGATGGAGGCACCGAAAATGCTCCCGTAATTTATGAAGCTCCACGAGGAGAAAAGGCAGTTTTTAGTGGCGGTTTGCAGTTGGATGGATTTAGAGAAATGGACAATGGATTATGGGTCGCATTTATTCCTGAAGTAAACTATTGGAACTGGCGCTTTGACCAGCTTTATGTAAATGGCAAAAGAGCTCAGAGAGCTAAAAGTCCGAATAATGGTTATTTTCTGATAAAAAATATTTCAGAGGAAATTTGGGTACAGGGCACTGGTCGAAATCCTGAAAAGGCAAGACAAATCGTAGAAACAAACGAAGACGCGGCCCAGGAACTTAATGCTCTTGATAAAAAAGAACTTGAGAAGGTGGTGATGACCGTTTACCACAACTGGAATATTACCAAGAGATATATCGATAGTTTTGACACTTCCAACAATACCATATATACTTCAGGAGAAGGAATGAAACCCTGGAATCCATGGAAGCCTGGTAAACGATTTATCCTCGAAAATTACCTTGGCGCACTGGATACTCCTGGTGAATGGTTTTTAGACGATAATGGAATGCTTTTTTATAAGCCCTACCCTAATGAAAAAATTGAATCCTCTACTTTTGTTGCCCCGGTCCTGGAACAACTAATCCGGATCGATGGGAATCCAGAGGATGGAGAATTTGTAGAAAATATCATTTTTAGAAATCTTCATTTTCAACATGCATCCTTTAACCTTCCCAAGTCAGGGTTTGAGCCCTACCAGGCGGCCATATCTATTGACGCGGCAGTTGAAATGAATGGCACTCAAAATATCAAATTCATAAACTGTGAAATAGACCACACCGGTGGTTATGGAATTTGGATGAATCAAGGCGTTAGCCATTGTGAATTAAAACATTCATTCCTAAACGATCTTGGTGCTGGTGGAATCCGGATAGGTGAGTTGACCATTCGGGAAGATGAAAATCTTCAAACCCATTCAAACATCATCGACAACAACATTATCCAATCCGGCGGATTTGAGTTTGCTCCTGGAGTTGGTGTATTAATCGGTCAAAGCGCAAACAACGAAGTTACACACAATGACATTGGAGATTTTAGATATACCGGTGTTTCGGTGGGTTGGGTCTGGGGATATGATTACAGTCCGGCAAAAGGAAATAAAATACTGTACAATCATATTCATCATATCGGATGGGGCGTGCTCAGCGATATGTCAGGGGTATACACCCTCGGTTCTTCGGAAGGCTCTGAAGTGTCAAATAACCATATCCATCACATCTATGCTTATGATTATGGAGGATGGGGATTGTATACTGATGAAGGTTCAGGAAAGATTATTTTGGAAAACAACCTGGTTCATCATACCAAAACTGGCGGATTTCATCAACACTATGGAAAGGAGAACATACTCCGCAACAATATCTTCGCATTTAGCAAAATGTACCAGCTTCAGGCAACCCGTGTTGAAGATCACCTTTCATTTTCTTTTACCAATAACATCATAATCTATGATCAAGGAGTGTTGTTTCAGGGGCCCTGGACAAAAATGCAAGCGGAACTCGACAAAAATATCTATTGGAAAACAAACGGGCCTGTGGATTTTATTGGAAAATCAATGAAAGAATGGCAATTGAATGAGTATGATCAGCACTCCATAATTACAGATCCCCTATTCAATAATCCCACTCAAGGTGATTTTACTTTTAAAAATTTAAAAGCAGTTAAAAAAATCAATTTTAAACCATTTGATTATTCAGTTTATGGAGTTTACGGAAGTGAGGACTGGAAAAATAAGGCTAAATTATCCGAACAATTAATACATGAATTTGATGCGCTTTTTAATCAATAAAGCTAAACCGACATTACGAATATCTATGGTATACAAAACAAAGAAATCCAACACGCTGATCTTAGTCCTTATATTTTTTTTAAATGCAGTTCGCATTTTGCCTGCCAACAGCCAGGATGTCCACGACATCTATTCTGAAGAATCAGTCAGACTTAAAACAGACTGGCTGATCAATCCTGCTGGTGCTGAAGCTCAGGTATACGTGGATAACAAAAAGAACCTGATTTTGAGCAATGGACTGATTTCAAGAACCTTTTCCATAACTCCAGACGTGGCGACTATCGGTTTCAAAAACCTGATAACAGGGGAATCAATACTCCGATCTGTACGGCCTGAAGCATCTGTAACCATTGATGGAAATGCTATTGAAGTAGGAGGTCTTTACGGTCAGCCCATTCAAAATTATCTGCTGTCAGATTGGTTAACTAAAATGAACCCGCAATCAGGAAATTTTCATTACAGAAATTATTCCATAAGCCCGATAAAGGAACGTTTTGCCTGGCAAAAACGATTGGATTGGATGCCGAAAGACCTGCCCTGGCCACCCCCGGGAAAAGAACTTACTTTCCATTATCAAATTGGCGATGAGGATTTGAACACTTTGTTCAAGCGATCTATATCTGATGAGATGCGAACACCACTTATCGTCGATGACTTTAAAACTCTGGATAAAAAATGGGTCATTGTTAAAAGCAAAGCACATGAGCGTACTTCCTTTATCAATGAAGGCAAACCAGGCGAAATAATGGCCCTGGCTAATACATTTGTATATGCACAACAAGGAGTTCCAATAAGTGCTAAGGTATTTATTGCCAAAATAAATCCTGGAACAGATAAAAGTAAAAACTTTGGGCCGGGATTAGCGCTAGCTTTGAAGGATCGCATTGTAAAAATTAATCTCCAAACAGCAGATAATCGATTTGCATTTTTTGATGGATCAAAAACGACTAGTGAAGCTGGAATGGTACCCGGAAAATCTGTTTTCCTAAGACTTGAAATTATTGATGATATGCTGGTTGGTTCATACGCCTATAATGAGAAAGACTGGATAGAGATCGGACGAACATCTTTAAAAAGCGCTGAAAATCCATTGGCGATCAGGGTAGGAAAAACAGATTGGGTAGGTGAATCATCTGATCACCCTGAGACGGGCGAAATGATCCGATGCCAAATAGAAT
>JAHEMV010000235.1 GCA_024643455.1 Cytophagales bacterium | reverse complement strand
CACCCTGGATTATGGCTATAATGCTATTGAGTTTGCAGCAATTACGCACTGGCCCATGGGTAATCATGCTCCCTTTAATGGGGAAGGGGAGATCCCATTTTTGAAATGCCTTAACGGAAAGGACTGGGACGGTACGTTAACCTATGATTCAATGAAAAAGGATATTCCTGATTTATTGACGCCAAATGAAAAATACTGGACATTTCTTGATCAACTCCTTGGTTATTGTGAATCAAAAGGCATCTTGGTATTCATGTTTCCTGCGTATTTAGGATATGATGGAGCAGAACAGGGTTGGATGAAGGAACTAGTAGTCAATGGAACTCAAAAAACAGAAGCGTATGGTGCCTGGATTGCAAACCGTTACAAAGACAGAAAAAATATTGTATGGATGCTGCTTGGCGATTTTGGCAATCTCAATAAAGAACAACAGTTTGTAGAAAAAGCACTTATCCGAGGGCTAAAAAGCGTAAACGGGCAGCAATCAATACACTACAGCGCAGAATCGTACAGCGGAGAAAATGCAGCTGATAATGTGCATTTTGGAAATGAAATGACATTAAATGGCGTCTACACCTGGGATTTAAAACCACCTGTTCCCCAACTTGGAAGAATTGGATATAATCATACACCAATTTTGCCTGCCTTTTTATTGGAAGAGCCATACGATGAAGAAGGGCCTGATGGAAATAATTACAATCCAAATGCTACTCAACCTGTTCGGCGTTTTCAATGGTGGGGGTGGTTAAGTACTATAGGCGGATATATTTCAGGAAATGGTTATGTATGGCAATTTGTTGATCCCATATGGCAAAATCACCTGGATACTCAAGGGGCTAAGGACATGGAGAGACTAAATCAATTTATACAATCTATCGAATGGTGGAAATTGGTTCCTTCCGGATTAAATGGCATGAAGACATTGGTAATTAATTCAAATAATATGGACTCAACTGAATCGTATATCGCTGCTTCAGCAACAAAAGATGGCACATTACTCATTGCCTATTTGCCTCCTGCTCATATCGGTAATGCGTTGATTGATTTAAGTGTATTAAATAATGATGTGTACGGATATTGGTTTGATCCAACAAATGGAAACTATTCCATTATTGCAGGATTACCTTTAAAAAATAAAGGGAGTTATAACTTTATACCGCCTGAAGAAAATAGTACGGGAGAAAAAGATTGGGTACTGGTATTGTCTGTGAGAAAAATAAAGTAATGGAACTAATAATAAAACGTTGCCAACCTGTTTAGTAGTAAAACTCCGGAGCATTAAAATTAAATTTCCCAAATGATATAATTGAAAGAAAAGGAAGATCATTGTCTTCCTTTTCTTTGGCTATTTGAACTATTCGATTGCTGAGTATTTGTGCTTCCAGATGATCTGCCTGACGAACTGCCTGATGATCGCTGAACATTTGAACTTCCGGAGGACCGTTGTACACTAGAAGAACCAGAAGATCTTTGTACGTTGCTGCTACCAGATGATCGCTGAACATTTGAACTTCCGGAGGATCGTTGTACATTAGAAGAACCAGAAGATCTTTGCACATTGCTGCTACCAGAAGATCGCTGAACATTTGAACTTCCAGATGATTGTCTTAAACCAGAGTTCCCAGATGAACTACCAGTTGATCTTTGTACATTGGCACTTCCGGATGAACCAGGAGCGCTTTCAGATGATCTACTGTACGACCGATTTGGATTAGTTGTACTTGAACTGCCCCTATCATATCGTTGCGTATTGGAATTTCCAGCAGATCTGTCTGTGCCTAAAGTAGTCCGCTCACGCTGGGTAGTACTTGTTCCAGACAAATTTCCAGTCGATTCATTTCTTTGTACTCCAGTAGATCTTTGTTGTGAATTATTTGCACCGGAACGTACCTCTGATGACAATCGGCTTGAAGATGAATAGTTATCTTGCTTTACAGCAGTTCTACTATTATTCACCGAACTTCTTTGTTGTGTTCTATTATTTGTTGATGATCCGCTACTCACTCGTTGATTAGAACCTGAACTGATTCTCCCATTTGAATCGTATCTAACCCTTGAACTACTGGATTGACGATTATTTGAGCGATCACTATAGTATCGATCTTGTCTGTTATATGTTGAACGATCAGACCGATAATGTGCAATTTGAGTGCTATGACGGGTACTTACAATCACGGAGGTAGATCGGTATGGTCTGTAAATTTCGTGATAATATACAACCCTATGTGTATAGCATGGCGAGTAGTAATAAGCATATGGACGCCAATAAGAATAATAATCATAATAAACCATCGGTCTCCATGTATGCCACCAAAATGGACTATAATTCCATCCCCAAGGTGATATCCAAGCGGAATAATATGGTCCATATATGTATTGAACTGATGGCCATCCCCAAACATTTACTACCACACGTGAAGTACTTGTACCACCATAGGTTCTCACTTCCCGAGTTGGCTCAATGATTGTTTCAATGCCGTAAATATCTTCATCACCAATAATCTGGAGTACTGCTTTTCCATTAGCCAATTTTTCAAGAGTAATAACAGCCACATCCTGAAATTCAGTATTTGATATCACTGCTTGCATTACAAATATGTGAACATTGCCTTCATTTCGGTCCATAACCCGGATATAATCAATATACCCATCACCATTCAGGTCAAGGTTATTTACTCTTGAGTCAGGGTCATTAATCATTTGTTCAAATTCTTGCGGAGTGCCTGATTTTTTAAACAGTTCCAGCGCTCCTTCCAAACTGAAATTATCTCCTGGTACTTCCATTTGATTCTGAGCTTGTGAGACAATCCAGGAAGTCATTAAGAAAAAAACAACCAGTAATCGATTTAATATGTGCGCTTTCATGATCTTGTTTTGTTAGTTATCAGGTATATTACAAAGAGCGGGCCAAAAAAATAATATGGCTTTATTATATATTTTGGGAGGTTTATAAAACGAACCACATGCATAGAATTGAAAAAGGTATTAGTAAAAAAACCAACGATGTTTAAAAGTAAGATGAAACAATTCACCTCTTTATAATTTTATTTTCGCGCATTAACATCTTTGCAAAACATTCCAAAACTGAGTCAGTTTCTATATTTAGATTATTACTTTTAATCTAATTAGAAAGTATTTGGAACCCATTTTAGAATATGTAATGCCACGGCTACGAGTTCATTGTCCTGATTGGTGATTTGGATACTGGCATGCGACCTGCGCTGTGCCAAGTCAAACGTTTCTACGGTATAACGAACGTTGATGGTATTGTCAATATATACTGGTTTAATGAATCGAATCTGATCATAACCAAGCGATACGGGTGTTCCCATTTTTTGATCAGTTGCATAATTTTCAATGATCATCGAGGAAGCTTTTGACATAAATCCAACCAGAAGCGCACCATGCACAATTCGCTTACCGTATGCTGAAGTTTTCATAAATTCATCATCCAAATGGTTTGGAGAAAAATCCCCGGTAAGATCGGCAAAGTGGTTGATATCACTTTCCGAAATGGTTCTGGTAAACTTTACAGTACTACCGGTTTGAAATTTATCCATACTTTTCATTTTGTTAAAAGGGATACTTTTTAGTCATAACTTACTTTCTCAAGGTGGAAGAGGACGATTGATATTGTATAGAACATGTTTTTGCAAGAAACAAATTAGTGTAAATGACCCTATTTTCTAGGGCATTTTTTACAGTAATTTTTTTTCTTTATAAACTTTAAACAGCATTTTTTAAACACACATTCCCCTCGCCCAAATACATGACCTTCAATCCTGTCAGCAAGTTCAGGTGAAGAGTCAATATCCGAAAAGCATTCCATTTTCATACTTATTTAGAATAAATCTAATTGCCTGCAAATATTGAATTAACTAAGTGAATAAAACAATAACATTTGTCAGCTTTTGGATTTTTTTGTTAAAAAAAGCGTATTGGTCAATCGCTATGGCAAAGTCCTTGTGCAGCGCAGTTGATTTTTCCATGTCTTTTGCAGCTTTCTTATATTTTAAAAATGTGTATACATATGCATTCTTTGCACTTTTTCAACGGTATAGTGTGTCAAAGTAAAGTTGAAAAATAAAGTGAAACCAGGAAAAATGAGTAGTCCAGATTACTATATTCATTAAGAATTGGTTCAATGCATCATTTTCCTATATTTGAAGTCAGATTATTAAATACTAAAAATGATTTTTTAATTAAAATAATTAAATCAATATGAAAAAAAGTGTGATCATTTTTTTGTTTGCAACCCTTATTTTCTCCTGCAACAAATCACCGAATAAGGAAAAAGAAGCAAATGAATCAATAAATGAGAAAAAAGGTGATAGTGAGTGGATTATATTATTTGATGGAACTTCACTAGATGGATGGAGGGCCTATAATGGTGATGCACTTCCACCAGGATGGATTGCAAAAAATGGTGAGTTAACGTTTGACACAGAATTGGGTTTGGAACAGGACTATACGGGAGGCAAAGACATAATCTATGGAAAAGAAGAGTTTGAGAATTTCGAATTGTATCTGGAATGGAAACTTCCTGAGGGCGGTAACAGTGGCGTTTTTTATCACCTGAAAGAAGGGTTCGACAGTCCCACAGGTATCTGTCCGGAATATCAGTTGATTGACGATATCAATTACGCTCGTATCCATGACCTTACAGAATATAATTCGAGTCTGGGCTATGATCCACCAAATGTACTTCATCCATTGCAGAAGACTGGGGCTGACTATGCCATGTATCCAGCTGATGAAAATCAAAAACAACTCAATCCGGTAGGAGAGTGGAATTCAACACGTATTATCTTCACACCTGAAAAAGTTGAATATTGGCTCAATGAGAAAAAGGTAGTTTCGTTTGTGCCTTGGTCAGATGACTGGTATGCAAAGAAAAATGGAGGAAAATGGAAAGAATACCCCGATTATGGACGTTTCAAAACCGGTTTTATTGGCCTTCAGGATCACGCAAGCCCCATTTGGTTTAAAAATATAAAAATCAAGAAACTCTAAAAGATACCCATTATGAAAAAAAGAGAATTTTTAAAAAGTTCAGCTCTACTCGCTTCTGGTATTGCTTTTTTACCCTCCTGTATGTCAAATACTGCTCCAGAAAAGCGTTTTAAGACCGCACATATAGGCTTGGGCTCTCAGGGCATGGAAGATTTGAGAGATATCTCGTCCCACAATATGGTAGATGTGGTGGCATTATGCGATGTGGATGCAAATAATTTGGCAGCAGCGCTTGAAAAACATCCTAATGCAAAAACCTATTCGGACTATCGCATAATGTTCGAAGAAATGAGCAACGACATAGACGGAGTAGTCGTTTCTACACCTGATCATACACATGCACCGGCCTCAATGATGGCCATGGAGAAAAACAAACCTGTTTATTGTCAAAAACCATTAACACATCATGTTTCGGAAGCCAGGGCTATGCGCAAGAAGGCTGAAGATAATAAACTGATAACGCAAATGGGAATCCAGGTACATTCTTTTTATGACTATAAACTGGCAACGTTACTCATACAATCCGGCATTATTGGCAAAGTGAGTACGGTTCGGGCCTGGTCACCCAAAAACTGGGGGTATGATGGCCCAGCTCCTGAGGGTAGTGATCCCATCCCTGAATCACTCAATTGGAATCTGTGGCAGGGTACTGCACCCGAAAGACCATATAAGGAGGGATTGTACCATCCTGGTAATTGGAGAAAAATTATGGATTATGGTTGTGGTACACTAGGTGACATGGGGGTACATATCTTTGATACGCCATATAATGCGCTTGCACTTGATGTGCCTTTGACCATCATGAACAGTTGTCGCGAGCCCAATGGTTATGGGTTTCCCGAAAAAAATATGGTCACGTACGAATTTCCGGGGACTCAATATACAGCAGATAACTTAACCTGGATTTGGTATGATGGTGAAGGTGCACCTGAAAGCCATGAGGAGCTTTTATTGCCCAATAATGAAGTATTACCAGATCAGGGTGCCATGTTTATTGGTGAAAAAGGCC
Organism: Cytophagales bacterium; assembly: GCA_024643455.1. Taxonomy (GTDB): domain Bacteria; phylum Bacteroidota; class Bacteroidia; order Cytophagales; family Cyclobacteriaceae; genus JAAUQL01. The sequence goes on along the minus strand of JAHEMV010000235.1, from coordinate 1,929 downwards.
GTTTGTTGTTACCACACTTTATGCAACTTCCACGCCTCATCGTTGATGGCGAGTATCAGGAACTGGATGCTACACAAATAGAACAATTCAACCTGGGTACACCCATAAGGGATTATGCTTCAGAAGGGCCAAAGCATTACCATCAGTTTGTTGATGCCTGTTTGGGAAAAGACACCACAACTGCGCCGTTTTCTTATGCATCAAGACTTACAGAAACTATCCTTTTGGGTGTGATTGCTGGACGTTTTCCAAACCAGACTTTGCATTGGGATACCGCCACCGCACAATTTGCAGAGGAAGAAGCTAATCAATTTCTGGAGGGCACGTACAGGAAATTTTAATATGTCACCCTTACCGATTCATGAGGTACAGCTTCATGCTGTACTTTCATGGATCGGATATCGGAAATAATTTTACTGAATAAAATATTTACCTATATTTTTAGTGTACGAAGAACAATAAAACCGGAATAAACATAGTCCGACCATTAAAAAAACGATTGTTTTTCTATAATAACCGCTATCTTTACCTTTTAAAATTGTAAAACTTTAATTAAAAATTATTATGACTTCTATCTTTAACAAGTTTAAATCATTAGTGGCCATTGGAGTAATGGTATTTTCTCTTTTTATAGGTTTAACCCTGAATTCCTGTACTTCCGAAAAAAAATCGGATAATACAGAAAGTGTTGAATCAACATCTGAAAGCGAAGAACATCCATCGAATAACGAGGAAAAAGAGGAGGCAAGCGAAGAGCACCCAGCATCTAGCGAAGAGCACCCATCAGCAGATACCACTAAGGTAGAGCACCCTAACTAATAAGATAAGTAGTCTATAAACTATCTGGGTTTGCTCTCGTAAATGAGAAGGTCGTTTTAGCAAAAGCCAAATTACCATCAATTTCAAGAACAGGATAAGCCAAAAAGTTTATAGACCCAGACCGGGGTATTGGATCAGGAGCAAGGTCTCTACCCCGGCTAAATTCAATACGGTTTGCAGGATGATGTCCAAAGTAATAAGTGGCTAAAGGCGTATATTTATTTGCTTCACTGATGTCCACTGGCCACCATTTACCCTCAGCATAGAATTCTGCCCAACAATGATATCCATCTACTTCACCATCATTCCGTTCTGAAGGAATTGCAGCACCTACGGCAAACCGTGCGGGTATTCCTGCAGACCTGGACAAAGAGATGAAAAAAGAGTGAAATTCAGTACAATTCCCAGATTTTGAATCACAGGCATAATTGGCATCTCCTGTGCCATAGACCCCTTGTTTGGCGTAACGCATATTATCAATAATGTAGTCATAAAGCGCTCTTGCTTTCGTAAGAGGACTATCTGCCTGCTTTTCCTGAATAGCTTCTTCGGCTATGGTGCTGAAACGGTTGCCTACAGGAATTAAGGATGAAGATTCAAGATATTTTTGGAGATCGATATTTTGTTCCTGGTATGGAGCTTTTTCTTTCCGATCCACATGATATTTTATGGTAATTTTCTGGTTACTGTGCTCCGGAAGTAACTGAAGATACAAAATGGAATTGCCGTATTTTTCCTCATTTAATATTTCCTGTTTGCCTGGTGCTTGTAATGATAGTATTTCAATTGTCTGGAACGGATCACTTTGGGCAATTGGAATCCACATATTTGCGGATCCTATTATTTCAGGCAATTGTGTTTCATAGGTAAAATCAAATCGATCTTCATGTTCCACAACGCCCAAAAGTTCATTTGATGCCCCTAGCACTGGAACAGTAAACCACGTCTTATCCTTGCCTTGCTTCCAGGTATAGTAAGGTTTTCCATTAAGCTTATGCAAATCCGTTTTGGTCACCTGCATAGTACCAGGAGCGCCCTCCAGGAAAAAATCTAAATCATACACATCTCCGTTTTCCGTTGCCAGATCGACGCAGGCAAAAAATCGATTGG
>JAHEMV010000234.1 GCA_024643455.1 Cytophagales bacterium | reverse complement strand
TCACACTCCCCTCAAGCACCATTTTTACACCCAATAGTTCACCAATAGTTTTTATGTCGGTATCTTTTCCTTTAAAAGAAAAAGAAGAAGTACGTGCAATTACTTTCAAACCATTAACCTTAAATAACTGATTCATGATTTCTTCTGCTATCCCGTCTCCCAAATATTCTTGGTCTTGATCTGGACTCATGTCCTTGAAAGGCAAAACGGCAATGGAATACACTTTTTCGGTATTGGTTGTGTTTGTCGGATCGTTATCAACGGGAGATTCAGCTTTGCTCCAGGGTTTGAGATAGAACACGATCACCAAAGCTATAGCCACCAATGAAGCTACACTTATCAATACTCTCTTGTATAGTATTGATTTTGTTAATTCAGCCGTTGATTCTTTTTCTTTTTGATTATGGTAACTGGAATGATCTTCTACTTCAACCGAATAAATACGGACGGGTTCATCTACATTTTTGAGGTGTTTCTCTGCAATAAATGTACTTCTAATCCCATGTTTATTTTTGATGTTTTTATGGACCGGGTCAGAAACCAATATCTGGTTTGGTTTGGCTAACTGTTCAAGTCTGGAGGCCACATTCACACCATCACCAAAGATATCGCCATCGATAAAGTGAATTTCCCCCAGGTGGATTCCAATGTGCAACTTCAGATTTTCCTCCTCCTTTGCCGTATTGATAATTTGCTGAGCACACCGCACCGCATCCGTTGGAGCATCAAAGGAAGCCACGATGACATCCCCGTTTTCTTTAATCAGGACGCCGTCGTGCAACGCTATGATGGATTGGTGCAATTCCCTGTTTCGTTTCAAAAGAAGGATGGCCTCTTTTTCACTCTCCTCCATGATGGCTGTGTATCCACAAATGTCAGAAAACATGATGGTGGTGAGCTTGCAGTAATTCCCTCTATGTGCTTCTTTTTTACTTCCGTGAATGGGTACAATGGTAGTGCCATCTGCCGAGTTATCTTCGTCTGGAGAGTTTTCTGAAGTACTGATACTGTACTTTGCTTCACCAGGTGTATACCCAAAGTGTTCGTGAAAACACTTGGTAAAGTATGCAGGGCTACTAAAGCCTACTTTGTAAGCAATCTCAGAAGCAGTGCCTACTTCCCTTTTCAACAGATCCACGGCGACATCAAGCCTGATCTCCCTGATAAATTGAGTAATCGATTTATCATTAATTTTTTGGAGTTTCCTATGGATCTGAGACCGACTTAAGCCCATCTCTTTGGCCAGGTCTTCAGCGCCAAACTGTTCGTTTTCCAGGTTGGACAGGACAATCTCTTTTAGGGATTGCAGGAAAGATTGGTTCATGGAGAGCTCTTCTGATCTTTCCATAAAAGTGATGTTTTTGAAAGTCTGGCTTCCGGTTGTTTGATGTCTAGTTGGTCACCTGAGTTTTCAATGTTAACTAAAAAAGAAAGATATCCAATTTTTTTGGTAATGCAAAGGCAATATCCCTCGTATGTTGTATTCATCAGTAGTAAGTCAATAGATTGTTGGCCTTTTGGATATCAAACGCGCAGTCTCTGATACCAGTGTTAAAACTGATGAGCATGCCGTCACCCATTTCTTTGATTAGGATACCATTAAATTTTTCTATTGATCTGGTGTGGATATCCCGGTTCTTCTGAAGGATTTCGAATGCCTTGTCTTCATCTGAGCCCATCAAAGCTGTATAGCCGACAATGTCGGTGAACATGTTAGCCGATAGTTTTCTTTAGGTTGGCATATTAATAGCGCTTAATATTTGGTTGATTACTGGCAGGGTTAAGTTGTATTGTAAATTGAATTTAATGAAAATCAGAGACTTATACTAACCAAGTCCTTTGTATAAATTTCATCAAATTAGTGATCTACAGTGGACGAATATTTTGAAACCATGGCTTGGTAAGCGGAATTCCCATATAGCTAAAAATTATACTGGTAATTTCATCTTTCGCAATATATTCTTAAACCGTTCTTCTTTCCGTAAGAAATCAAAAAGAGGGTCTACACTGATATAAGGCATATTGTTGTCGTGTTCTTCATAGGCCTTCTCCAGCCAATTTAATGCCTCTGGTTTCTTTTCTGCCCGGCAATATAATGTACAAATCTGCCAGGGCGCAATATATGTTGTATCACTGTAAGCGATCATTACTTCTGCAGTTCGCTGCATCGCCATTTTATACCCACCTTCTTTATCCCCTTTTTCAAGGGCTTCAATGGCAGCGTCCATTCCCTTTAGTGCGTAGATTCTTTTTGCTATTTTCAGTGCTTCGTCATAGTTTTTCAACTCATGATATACAGCCCAAAATGCCGGAAGTCCAATGCCTTGATCTGGTTCTGCCTTGTATAATTTCTTAAGAAGATCAAGCGCTTCATCATACTTACGCGCATTTTTTAGTGCCTGTCCATGAACAGATTGATATAATGTATTGAACGTGTCGAGTTTCATTGCCAGTTCTCCATGAGGTAATCCAGCCTCTGGATCACCCATAATAGCCAGGTAATGGGAATAGTAGGCTTGTGCAAAAGGATAGTTTGGATTTATCTCAATGCATCTGCGAAATTCCTTACCTGCCTTTTCAAATTCCCAGGCACCCCAGGTATAGCCAGTTGCCATTGAGGTTCGAATCTCTACAAGCGAACTATCCAATTCCAATGCTTTTCTACGTGCTTGATTATTTTTTGCCCTTGCTTCGGCGCTGGACATAAAACCATGCTGAGCATAACTTCCCCACACATAGGCGATCCCAAGGTAGGCTAATGCATATTCAGGATCAGTTTTACGTGCCAGTTCAAAATAATTTAAGGCTCTTTCCAGGTCTTGCTTGGTCCCCAATTCCATATAACTCATTCCCCTGTAATAAGCTTCCTGTGCTTCAGGATTTACTGTTCTTGATTTGGCCAGTAAATTTTCTTGTTCTGGAGTCAGCATGACATTAATTCCTTCTAAAACATCTTTCGCCAGGAGGTTATACACGTTTAGAATCTGACTTCGCTCCACCTTGTAATCGTGCATCCAGATTTGTTTTTCTTCAGGGAAAGCGCTGATTAATTTTACCTTAAGGCATATTGTATCTCCAAAACAAAGGACTGAAGGCTCAAGGAAGTAATCGATGTTTAATTCAGAGGCGATTTCTGGTAACGATTTTTCTATATTTTTGATCGAATTGGCGGTAGTTGTGGAAGGAACGCGCAAAGTATTGATTCTGCCTATATCTCCAATGAGAGTAGAATGCATACCAGCTAAAAAATAATCCAGTGTATCGTTCCCGATAAAGTTGTCAAACGGGAAAACCAGCAAAGAAGGTATTTTTATAAGACTTTCCGGTAATTGATTTCTTATCCATAAACCAGCCATCAGGAGAACTAAAAACATGATGATGATGGAAAAAGGAGATAATACTTTGGCTTTAAGTCTATTCCCACTTAGTCTCATCCTTTTTAATCGGCTTGGAATTGGCAAACCCAAACCTTGTATGCAATAGGTTTTGACCGGGTAGCTTACATTTTTGAGTTTAATTTTGCCAAGATATTTTGTCTTAATGTTATTGATAGCCCGAATTGATTTTTGAAGGGATTCGGATATATAAATTCCTCCGGGATCGGCCATAGCTTGAAGTCTGGATGCAATATTTACACCATCGCCAAATACATCCTCATGTTCAAAAGTAATGTCTCCGAGATGGATCCCTATCCTCACATAAGCTTCAAATTCTAGTCTTGCCCGTTCCTGGATATCAATAGCACAATGAACCGCATCAGCAGTACTTGCAAACTGCATGAGCATGCCATCACCCATTTCTTTTATAAGTGTCCCATTGTACAGGTTGATCAGATCTAAATGGATTTTTCTATTCTTTCTAAGAATCTCAAGTGCCCGATCCTCATCCGATCCCATCAGGGCGGTGTATCCGACAATGTCGGTAAACATAATGGCAGCTAATCGACGTTCTTGCATAACAATTGCGTTGTGGCTAATAACGTGGCAGGGTCGGTTTTAAGTTGTTCAACAATATAATGAAAAGGGATTTTTAAACCACGTTAATTATTTATTCTGTGATTAATAAAAATAGTTATTTTATAATTATGAGGTGTTAAAAGAGATCTAAACCTCTCGCTAGAATAAAATACATCTAAAAAAGACCAGAAAAAGATTTTATAAAGGGAAGGAATATTTAATAGGTGAATAACCACATGATAAGAAAGACAGCGATACTAATGACTAAACCAACCATGAAAATTGTATAGGCAAAACGCAATAATTGGTATTTCCTGTGCAAAACTTTAGCCTGGCTGTGAATGTCAATAATCAGATTTTGATAAATGTCAGGAGGGGATTTTAATAAATTTTCCATCTTTTCAACATATTCTTCTGTTGATAGGTGCCAAATGTCTTCGAAAAAAAGCAAACTGGATTTTTTGTTTATGTCGAGTTTTATTTTTTTAAAATTTAATAACCTTGGTTTTACAGCCCGGATGGCATAAACCAAAGTTAATAATGAGGTAAGGATTATTAATACTAATGGTATAATCAGATACATTTCCGCCTCGATGTCTGAAGTTGAAAAAATTAATCCTCTGCTTATTATCCCTACAAGTACAGTAATAATCATGGCATTTATTCCCATAATCATGTTTGCTTTATTATCAGCAATGCGGATCAGGCTGACCTGTGTACGAGAAGTAACGCGGAATAGGGTCTGAATGCCTTGCGTTGGAGTTTTTTTGCCTTTTATTGTTTTGATTTGTCCTTCCATATTTACTAAAAATTGGCACTAGGCCATCATCCGGGATTAATTTACCACTTTACATGTATTGTAGAAACGTTTGAATGGAATTTTTGTATTATGTTGATTTCCTCCAAACTTTATTCATCACCAAAAATCAAAATTAACAATAAAAAGGAAAGACTCTTTGATTAAATACGATGAAGCAAGTAAGGGATAAAGTGAATTTATTTGCATCTCTGCGGAATCCCAATTTTTCCAAATAATGGTTTGTGTATGGGACGATTTTTTTTGAGGCGATTCAAAGGCTTTTTCTTCATTTTTTATCTGAAAATCAAGGTTGCTTATTCAACTTCATTGTTGGCTATTAGTATAAAAATTCCAATGTTAGGTATTGCTTTCCTACATAAATTTTGAATGGGAAAGAACGGGCATAGATATAGAAACTGAAAGTATCCTTTTTTATTCAAAAACCATTGCAGAATATGTCAATCATTTTCTGTGTAAAATCGAGTTTTCATTTACCAGTTCAAAAAGCTGATAAAGTCGGCAGAAATTCATCATATCATGAAATTATTTATACTTATCAAAACCATACTTATGATACAATTGCACGTATCGTTTATCCAGTTTCAAAAATTCGAAGAGCGGATCGATCTTTAATAATTTCATATCAGGCTCCCTTTTCGTGAAAGCTCTTTCCAGACTTATAAAACAGGAGTCTTCCATTTGATACTGAGCATATATTCTTGCAAGATTGTAATCTATATTGGAAATCGGACTTCCGTGTATTTCTTTGAGTTGACGCATAACGTTGTTGCTTTCGACGCGTTTACCTTCTTTCAGATATGAAATGCATAGTAGGCTCAATTGGTTATCCGAAATACTTGCGGCGTTTTTGATCAAAAGTGCATTGAGGGATTGAATGACACTTGCATAGTTTCCTGAATAAAATTTTGATTTAGTGTATAGATCATCAAATGCGAAATTTTCCGGGAATAGTTTTTTGCCTTCTGCAATATATTGTTCGGCCGCTGCAAATTTCTTTTTATAAATATTGGCATTGGCAACTATCACATATCCGTTCCAGTCGGCGGGGTCAGAACTGATCGCCTCAAGTCCCAATTTTTCCGCTTTATCAAACTCACCCATCCAAAGCAAGAAATACGCATACCGGTTTATGATCAACGGAGCAGACGGATTGAGTTCAATGGATTTTTCAAAGTTCATTTTTGAAGTAGGGAAATCGAGTTCAATAGTCCATGCCAACAATGCAAGTGCCGAATAACCTTCTGCAAGATTGGGATCAAGCGTGACCGACTGGTCAGCGAGTTCTTTAGCTTCCCGGATAACATTTATTTCGGAGTAGGTGCCGGTTTCGTTGATCTTCCAGATCATCGCCAAGGCAAGTAAGGCGTAGGAAGGTGCAAACGATGAATCTAACGCAACAGCCTCTTGATTATATTCAATGCTCTTATCATAATTCCTTTCTTTATAGGTGTATAGGCCTTTGAGGTAAAGGGAATATACTTCGGGGTCTGTTGGTTTTTTGGCTAATCTTGGTTTTTCGGAATCGGAAAGAGTGATATTGAGGTTCTCCACTATTTTATTGGCAATGCTGTCATGAATAGCAAAAATATCTTTTGCTTCCTTGTCAAATCGTTGAGACCAAATCGTTGAACCGTCTTTTACGCTAATCAATTTAGTGATGATCCGGAGCATATCACCGGATTTTTGTATGCTTCCTTCCACTATGATATTCACGTTGAGTTTTTCTCCTATTGTGCGGGCATCCAAATCTTTTCCTTTGTATTGAAAAGAGGAAGTGCGCCCAATAACTTTTAGACCTTTAATGATTGTGATTGAATTGATTATTTCATCCGCCAATCCATCGCTGAGGTATTCCTGATCCTTTCCGGGGCTCATGTCGGTAAACGGAAGGATAGCAATTGATTTCACATCAGTGATAGAATCAACTTTTTTTGTGGTAAGAAAGTTTACAAGAAAGTATCCGGCTGCCAATAGGACAATTATTGCTAAAAAACCCAATAGCGTCTTTGGCTTAGGTTTTATTTTAGCGGCAAACCGGGAAGTAGGTATAAAGGAATTAGTTTCCTTTATCACCTCGTAAATCTTCACAGGGGCTTTTACATTTTTGAGCGATTGGGTGCTTATAAATCGGGTCACAAAGTCTTTCTTGTTGAGTATATTATCGTGAACTGCTTGTGAGACATAAATGCATCCCGGTTTTGTAATGGTTTGTATTCTCGAAGCAAGATTAACACCGTCGCCAAACACGTCGTCATTCTCAAAAACCACTTCCCCCAAATGAATCCCGATCCGCAATTGAAAATCCTTATGGGCATTACAATCTTCCTGTATTTTAATAGCCGCATTTACTGCATCTGAAACGGTATTGAAACTGGCCATTACCCCATCTCCCAATTCTTTAATCAATCGGCCGTTTAATTGTTCAATAATTGGTTTTTGTAATTGTCGGTTTTCAGAAAGAATCGCGAATGCCTTTTTTTCGTCGTTGCCCATAAGCGCTGTATATCCTACAATGTCGGTAAACATGATGGCGGCTAATTGACGGGTTTGTCCGGGCATAGTTTGAAAGATAGTGTTTTAAGATTTTAGATGCAATTGGGAAATTTATCGTTCTCTAAAATTCGATTTTTTGCTTGTCGTTCCGGGCAATATTTTTAAAACAGGAGTTCCCGGCAGATTTTATAAATATAATCGGGTGATTCAAAAAGGCAAATTCATTTTGTCAGCGAGCGCTTTGTATCGGGGATCTGATCTTAACGTATTCATATTTATTGGGAGAAAGGCATACGGCATATCTACATCATGAAATTCATACCCTTTCTCAAGCCAATCCATAGCCTCTGCAAATTTCCCTGCTAGGTTATAATATTTGGCTATAATAAGTGATTGATTTGTGGGGTTTTTCTGAAGTAATTCGGCAAGCCGCAGCATTGCTGCTTCATAGCCATTTTCTTTAAATGCTGACTTTACTTCATCAAAATTCTCTAAATTATGTTCAAATAATTTTTCCGTCATTTCCATTGACTTATCATACTTTTTATCCAAAAAATAATAATTTTCCAAAATTTTATAGGTAAGCATATTCATATTTGGATTTAACTCAGCAGCTTTTTTTGAAACCGGAATTGCTTTTTCAATATTCCCCGTGCCCATTAAAACAACGGCGTATAACCCAAGAGCAAAAGAATTGTTGGGATCAAGCTTAAC
>JAHEMV010000233.1 GCA_024643455.1 Cytophagales bacterium | reverse complement strand
TTTTGAAGATAAATGGTCGATTACACCACATTATAATTTATTTTTCAATAAAAAGCATGGCATCATCTCAGAAAGATGGCAGGCATTGAATATCGATTTTCATTATTTTTTCCCAATTGATGAGGGATGGAATTATTACCCAATCGCCGGTTTTAATTATGCTACTGTTTCTGAAAAAGTAAACTCCATAATTTTCTCCAATTCATACGGAGGATTTAATCTGGGGATAGGCACAAACTATCAAATTAGTGAGCAGGTTTCAGGGTTTAGTGAAATCAAGTATGTGATTAGCTCTGCCGATCAATTGGTATTTGTCATCGGTGCACTATACAAAATAAGTAAATGATTATTCCTTTGAATGGGATATATATTTCCCAACAATGGTTGCCATAACAATTGCGATGTAAAACTGCCCTATCAGTCCTTCCAAAATAGCAATATTCTGACCAAGTGGCGAAGTGGGAGCAAAATCCCCATACCCTATAGTTGTCAACGTGACGAAGCTAAAATAAAACACATTCTGAATACCATTTATTTCATTTATATCAATATTTATAGTGTCCGGAAAAGAAAGATCTAAAAATGCCAGGATAAATAAAAAGATCACTCCAATCATAAAATAACCAGCAAACGCACCAATAACCACTGAACTGGTAACACGTTCCGAATTGGTTAAATCACGATAGAGATAATATGCTATGGCAGAGAAATATATAAAAAGTAATGAGAAGACAAGCCGAGCGAAATTTGCATTTCTTTCAAAGACAACCCATAGTAGTACAAAAATGATCAATAATAAAACAAGGGAATTCGCAATAATGCGTTTTCTTGCTGAAGTATGAATGAGCAACATACTGGATAAGATCAAAATAAGGATCAAAACCGGAAAAGGAATAGTAATCAGTAATACTTTTTCCAGTATTTCAGGAAAAATGAAAAAGGAAAGTAATCCCACCATAAAAATTGGATGCCTGTTGGTGATCATCCATGGATATAATTTGGTTTTTCCCAAACGCTGCATTAGTATTAAATCTTTCTATTTCGTCTGAAATTAGCAAAAAGTATTTAAAATCAATATTCAACCAGAAGCGAAATCGGATTTCAGGAAATTTTTCTAATCGATCAGGTCTGGCCAATCATCTTACCCAAAAACCAACATTGATGTTGGTAAGGGTCTTCGAATACTTTGTATCCTTTGCCATAGAAAAGGTAATTGGCCCCAGCGGGCTATTATATCCAAATGATAATCCATAGCCGAACCTTCTTTTTTCACCTCCAAGATAATTATCAACCTGAATGTTATAAAATATTTCCATTGGATATTGAACATCCAGATAGTTGCCCAACGCAGTAATATAAAGGTTTTTATAAACTTCATATTGTAATGCTAGGTTTGTATAGAAATAATTTGGAGAAATAAATTCTTTCTCATTAGCTCCCCAATAGGTACAAATATTCGTGAATATAGGATTGAACCCTCCTAAAAAATAATAATCTGTAATGTTGTATTTTGGCTCTGGAAGAGTAGTGAGAACAAATGCATTTCTGGTAGTCAATGAAAGGTTTTTATTAAGTTGAAATATATGTGTAATATACGTTTCAACGGCGAGAAATGGATCAAGATATTGGTCGATTGTTGATTCTGTACTCGATACCGAATCTGTAAAAATTTGTGTATATCTATTTTTAACATCAAAAACACTTTTAAACGAAACTGAAAACTGTGTTCCTTTTCTAGGAAAGTATCGACGGTCGAGATTATCGTACTTGGCAAAAAAAATGGCACCTATATCCCGGTTTTGAATTTGTTGAATTACTTTACCCAACTCACCAACTGTTGGCTTTAGATCCGAATATTCTAACTGAAATTTTCCTCCAAAGGTAAAACTCTGAAAACTTGTTGATTGCATAAGAAAGTAAAAGTTGGTATAGTGCGCATCAAACCTGGATATTTCAATATTATCCTCATAAAATGGAAGTTGATTATTTAGGTAATCAAGGCCAATCTGGATACCGGCATTTTGCCGTTTGCCAATGTATTTCAGGTAGTTCAGATCCACTCTTGGGTTTTTTGAAAAATCAAATTCTAATAAAGCCCTGGAATGCCTAAGCAACAAATTTCGATACGTTACATTGGTTAGGATACCAACATCATTTTCCGAATCGTATTGTACAGCAAGTTTCAAATAGCCATCAGGCGCTTCATCTACATTGATTCTCAATTCATATTTTGGCCCATTTCGGATGATTTCATAATCAACCTTATCGAAATAACGGGTTCCATAAATCAATGCGATCTGTTTTTCTATTTCGTCTATAGACAAAATGGAGCCTTCCTTTATCTTTAGTTTACCCTTGATTTGATTTGAAGGTATTTTTTTGTTACCAATAATATTTATATCCGTAATTAAATACTCGTCTTTTTTAGGTGGTTTTTGAATCTTCTTAAGCGGCCCCAGTTTAGATAAGGAATCTGCCAGATGTTTAAATGTTTCAAGATATAATTCCCCCATCTCATTCCCTTTTGCAATGATTTCTTTTGACTGGTTGAAACTACCTGTATTAAAATCTTTTATGTCTGGTTCGATATAAATATCCACCATTTCTTTTTGCTTCCTTGAGTCGAATGCACTGGTTACGAATGCAGATTGGGTCAAAACAGAGATAAGGCTGTTCAATTCTTCTTTACTGTTAAGATCACTGCTCACAAACACACCAATAACAATATCTGCGCCCATAGCTTTGACTTCTTCAACAGGAAAATTTCGGACTAGGCCTCCATCAACCAACAACCTTCCATCAATTTCCACAGGTGTGAATACGGTAGGAATGGACATACTTGCCCGGATTGCCTGGGAAAATGAGCCTTTGTTTAGCAATACCGGTTCTCCAGTAGCAATATCAGTAGCTACACAGGCAAATGGAATGGGTAGTTGATTGAAATCGTCGATGTCGTGCACCGACCTGGTCAGGCGTGAGAGTAATTCCGAAAGTTGTTGCCCTTCTATGAGTCCTCGGGGTAAACCTACCCTTATCCCTTCTATGGGCAATTCAGCAATGAATCTCCCATAGTATTCTTTCTCTTCAAAAGTAATCTCATCCAAAGGAATTTTATTACTCAAAATCACATCCCAATCCATATTGGTGGCCATGGCTTCTATTTCATCTGCTGTATAGCCAATGGAATACAAACCACCTACGACACTCCCCATACTGGTTCCCGTTACATAATCGGGTGTCAACCCCGCCTTTTCCATAGCCCGAATAATCCCAATATGTGCCATGCCCTTTGCCCCCCCTCCACTGAGTACCAGGCCAATTGTAGGTCTTTTTCCCGATGGTGTTTGTTGAGAAAAAACAGGACAATAGGTAAGAGAAAATATAACGACAAATATGGTGTATCGTATCATGTAGTTATCCTAAACGGCAGCATAAAGATAGCCCATGGAAAAATAGAATAAAATATCAGTAAATCTAAAAGAATACCAACGTGAAATAGATACTATTTACGTAAAATGGACAGTTAGATTTAAAAAAAAGGAGACAACCTCTAACGAAGTTGTCTTTAAAATGTAGAAGAAATATACCTACTTTAATACACCAAGATCTTTACCTACTTCCTTAAAGGCATTGATCGCCTTATCCAAATGCTCTTTTTCATGCACTGCAGAAATTTGAACCCTGATCCGGGCTTTGCCTTGAGGAACAACAGGATAGTAAAAACCTATGACATAAATTCCTTTTTCGAGTAATTTAGATGCAAACTCCTGTGCAAGTTTGGCATCATACAACATAATAGGAACGATTGGGTGTACACCTGGCTTGATATCAAAACCCGCTTCGGTCATCTTTTTTCTGAAATAACCCGTATTAACTTCGAGCTTATCCCTAAGCTCAGTTGTTGAGGTCAGGAGATCCAACACTGCAATTGAAGCTCCGGTGATAGCAGGAGCTAAAGTATTGGAAAATAAATAGGGTCGCGATCTTTGCCGTAACATCGCAATGATTTCTTTTTTTCCACTGGTAAATCCACCAGATGCTCCTCCCAAGGCTTTTCCCAATGTACCAGTAATAATATCCACCCTGCCCATCACATTCCGATACTCAATTGCTCCTCTTCCAGTTTTACCAATAAATCCAGTAGCATGACATTCGTCTGTCATTACCAATGCTTTATATTTATCTGCCAGATCACAGATTTTATCCAATTGAGCGATTGTTCCATCCATGGAAAAAACACCATCTGTCACAATAATCCTGTGCTTTAGGTCTTTGGTTTCCTTCAGTTTTTCTTCCAGATCAGCCATATCACTATTCTTATACCTGAACCGCTGCGCCTTGCACAGTCTTACGCCATCTATGATTGAAGCATGATTTAGTTCGTCGGAAATGATAGCACTTTCCTCGCCAAATAAAGGTTCGAAAACTCCTCCATTAGCATCAAATGCAGCGGCATAAAGTATAGTATCCTCTGTCTGAAGAAATTCGCTTATTTTACTTTCGAGTTTTTTGTGAATATCCTGTGTACCACAAATAAACCGAACAGATGACATCCCAAATCCATGGGAATCGATGGTTTTTTTTGCTGCTTCGATTACTTTAGGATGAGATGAAAGACCAAGATAATTGTTAGCACAAAAATTAATTACATTTTTTCCATCTTCAGTTTTTATTTCTGCTCCCTGGGGACTGATTATAACTCGTTCTTGCTTAAACAACCCAGCCTCTTTGATCTTGCCAAGTTCGTTTTGAAGGTCTTTTTTTAATGTTTCGTACATAGTGAAATCATTTTAGTAAAAATAGAGAAATTTTAATATCCTGCCCGTTAGCAGTTGTTTATTCTTATAAAACAAAATAAAGGAAAAATTCCATTTGCATTACAGTTAAAATACCAATGAATATTTCATTTTATAATTATGATATCTTTTAAATTTATGAGTATTTATTGATTATTTTTAAACAAAACAAGGAATAATTGGCCCATATTCATAATTTTGCAGCAAATTATACTTTTTGAATAGCAAAAAGCATTACTAAACATTTTGCTTTTAATTTCGGTAATAGTAGTAAACCAATTTGTTTATGGAGCGCATTTTAATTACGGGTTCGTTGGGGCAGCTGGGTACGGAACTTGTCCTTGAATTACAAAATAAATTTGGAATAGATCAGGTATTTGCAACCGACATTCATTCCCCAATTCATAAAAAATTTGCTGGCCACTTCGAAACACTTGATGTGTTAGATATCAATTCCATAAGGAAAATAATAGAAAAAAATAAGATAACACAGATTTACCATCTTGCTGCCATACTCTCTGCCAGTGCAGAAAAATCACCAAGTCTGGCGTGGAACATCAATATGAATGGATTGATCAATGTACTGGATTTGGCAAAAGAGTATAAAATAAAAAAGGTCTTCTGGCCAAGTTCTATAGCTGTTTTTGGACCAGACACGCCCAAAGACCAAACGCCTCAAAATACACTAATGAATCCCAATACCATTTATGGGATTACCAAAGTTGCTGGGGAAAAGCTTTGTGCATACTATAATGAAAAATATGATATGGACATTCGAAGCCTCCGGTACCCTGGACTGATTGGCTATCAATCGCTTCCAGGAGGGGGAACGACCGACTATGCTGTTGAGATTTTTCATGAAGCATTGAGCAATGGCAGATTTACATCTCCATTGGATTCGGATACATCGTTGCCTATGATGTTTATGCCTGATGCTATCCGTGCAACCATTGAACTTATGGATGCAAAAAAAGATAATCTAAGTGTAAAAAGCAGTTATAATCTCTCTGGTATTAGTTTTTCACCCAAGCAAATAGCGGAAAGTATCCGAAAACACATCCCTGATTTTATCATAAATTATAATCCCGACTTCCGCCAAAAAATTGCCGCCTCCTGGCCTAACAGTATTGATGATTCGGTAGCAAGAAAAGACTGGAAATGGAAAGTGGCCTACGATCTCGATGATATGACCATGGAGATGATACGCCACCTTAAAAAGACAAAGCAACCCGTAAACGTTTTTTAGTTTACCTGAGCGTCTAATTTTTTAGCTAAAACTGCTTTTGGCACTGCGCCAATTTGTTTATCAACGATTTCATTATTTTTGAATATCAACAATGTTGGAATACTCCTTATTCCAAATTTTGCCGAAATTTCCGGATTGGAATCGACATCTACCTTGGCAATCACAGCTTTGCCTTCATATTCTCCGGCAAGTTGCTCTACTACTGGTCCGATCATCTTACATGGGCCACACCACTCAGCCCAAAAATCCACCAAAATCGGAAGATCAGAAGCTAAAATCTCACTATAATTTGAATCTGTTATTTCTATTGGTTTTGCCATAATGCTATTTATTAAAATTCGTTAAGTCACAGTTTTTTACAAATATAATACTAAAACAAAAATCAGGTCGAATTGTCACAGAACTTATCTGATAATGTTCCTTTTCCGACATTTCATTGTTTGCAGAACTGCCATACAATGCCATCCTGACGGAAAAAAAACGCTCCACTTCCATTAGCTCTTTATTGTCAGTCTCAAATTTAAACTAAGTTGATACCTGATATTCTACTTCTGGCATATCATCTAATGCATTTAAAAGTTCGTCATTGGGACTAACCATATATTTTCTCGAAAGCAAATCTACGGATATGTTTTCTCGTTCCTCAATCAGGTTTACTTTGAAAGAACACTTTCCTGGATGTTTTGATGCTATTTCTTCTATCTGATCGATTAGGTTCAGGTTAATTGATTTTGGTTTTAAATGTAATTGCACCGTTTTGCTGAGTTTATCCCGGATCTCGCTGAGAAGCTGAATGCTGTTAATTTTAAATTCCGGCCTTTGATCTCCCCATTGCTTGGTGGTAATAATTCCTTTTATAAATAAAAACCATCCATTTACCATGAATTCCTTAAATCGAAGATAGTCATCAGAAAACAGATAAAAGGTATGACTGTCATCGTACCCTTCCAGGGTAAGAATGCCAAACGGTTTTCCATTCTTGGTGATTTTATGTGCTATTTCAGTGACAATTCCTGCAAGTGACAATTCGGTACCAATACGGTTTTCCAATTCCAATAAATCTGAAAAACGATTTTTTGCAAACGTCTCGATTTCAAATTTGAACTGATCCAGGGGATGTCCGGAAATGTAAAAACCTACAACTTCTTTCTCGATTTTCAATTTTTCTAATTCACCATAAGGTTCACAATCTGGCACTTTGGGTACCGGGATTTGCAAACCTCCTTCTCCACCAAACAGACTCTGCTGAGCAGCATTTTTTTCAGATTGTTCTTTATTTCCATAACGAATGACCTTTTCAATCAGGTTCATGTCATTTTCAGGTTCGAACAAGAACTGTCTTCTGTGGTAATTTTCGAAACAATCAAATGCACCAGACATCGCCATACATTCAAAGGTCTTTTTATTGACTGCGCGAAGATTAACCCTGGTAGCAAAATCAAATATATTTGAAAAAAGATCATTTTCTCTTTCCTGGATGATTGCCTGAACTGCTGCTTCACCAGCACCTTTTATTGCTCCAAGTCCAAAACGAATTTCCCCTGCTTTATTCACCTCAAAGTTTAAACCTGACTCATTGATACTAGGACCTAAAACCTTGATGCCCTGGTGACGGCACTCATCCATGAAAAAAGTCACCTTATCGATTTGGTTTTGGTTATGCGTCAGTACAGAAGCCATAAACTCTGCAGGGTAGTGTGCCTTCAAATAGGTTGTCTGGTACGCAACTATTGAATAACAGGTAGAGTGGGACTTATTAAAAGCATAGGCGGCAAACGCCTCCCAGTCTTTCCAGACTTTTTCAGCAACGGTAACGTCATGGCCGTTTGTTTTACATCCCTCAAGAAACTTGGGTTTGAGTTTCTCCAAAAGAGCAAATATTTTTTTACCCATAGCCTTTCGTAACACATCAGCATCACCTTTGGAGAAATTGGCCAATTTTTGTGAAAGCAACATCACCTGTT
>JAHEMV010000232.1 GCA_024643455.1 Cytophagales bacterium | reverse complement strand
TTTGCTCCGTGAATAATGATTCCTCCTGTTTCCTGGCTACTTCCAGGTAAAAAACCAGGAACATCTACTAGAGTTACGATTGGCACATTAAATGCATCACAAAAACGAACAAATCTAGCGGCTTTTCTTGATGCGTTTATGTCCAAAACTCCAGCAAGGTAATTTGGCTGATTGGCAACTATACCAACAGGTGCGCCATTAAATCGGGCAAAACCTATGACAATATTCTTTGCATAATTTCTCTGAATCTCAAAAAATTCATTTTCATCCGCGATGGTATGAATAACATCTGTAACATCATACGGCTTATTCGGATTTTCAGGAATAATCTCATTCAGTGAGTCTTCCAGTCGATCAATCGGGTCACTATTTTCTATAATCGGTGGCTCTTCAAGATTGTTTGACGGCAAATAGCTCAATAACTTACGAATGAGCATCATTCCTTCCTCCTCATCATTTACCAGGAAATGAGAAACTCCCGATTTGGTCGAATGCATATTTGCTCCTCCAAGATCTTCTGTAGAAATATCTTCTCCTGTTACTGTTTTAACAACTTTTGGTCCAGTGACAAACATATAGCTTGATTTATCGCTCATCACAATAAAGTCTGTCAAAGCAGGTGAATATACTGCACCTCCGGCACAAGGACCGTAAATGGCAGATATTTGAGGTATCACACCACTTGCCATGATGTTGCGCTGAAAAATCTCGGCATAACCAGCCAAACTTCGTACTCCTTCCTGAATCCTTGCTCCACCACTGTCATTTAATCCAATCAATGGCGCTCCCACTTTCATGGCCTGATCCATAATTTTGCAAATTTTATTTGCAAATGTCTCTGAAAGAGATCCACCAAATACTGTAAAATCCTGCGAAAAAACATAAACAACACGCCCGTCAATGGTACCATGTCCCGTAACAACGCCATCGGACAAAAACTGCTGTTTATCCATACCAAACGATTTGGTTCGATGCGTAACAAACATATCATACTCCTCAAAACTGTTTTCATCAAGAAGTATCTCAATTCGCTCCCTGGCAGTGAACTTGCCTTTCTCATGTTGAGAATCGATGCGCTTCTCACCTCCGCCAAGTCGGGCTTCTCCCCTTTTATATATTAGTTCTGTAACTTTATCTTGATTTTTCATATCAATTGTAATGGTTATTCATATTTGGTTGGGTCTTCACACAATTCAGTCAAAACTCCGTGAGTAGATTTTGGATGTAAAAATGCGATATTCAACCCTTCTGCACCTGCTCGTGGCTTTTCATCAATTAATTGTACTCCTTTGCTTTTTACCTCATCAAGTGCTGACTGAAGTCTCTCTACTGCAAATGCGATATGATGAATGCCTTGTCCTTTTTTCTCAATAAATTTACCTATTGGACCATCAGGTGAAGTGGACTCCAACAACTCAATCTTAGTTTGACCTACCTTAAAAAATGCTGTTTTTACCTTCTGATCTGAAACTTCCTCTATTGAGTAACATGTAAAACCCAAAACTTCTTCATAATACTTGATTGATTCTTCGAGATTCGCTACGGCAATTCCCAAATGCTCTATGTGTGTTGCTTTCATAATGAATTAGATTGAAATGTATCTATTAATGGGGCCACAAAATTCTTATATAATTGGCCCTTAAAATATGATTAGGGTCATTTATAGGTATGATAAATATCTGCTTTTGTCATTTTTATTTTATGAGGAGTATTTTTCCCATCTATGATAAATTTCTTTTAGGAAATCATTATTAAACAATTTTTCAATCAGAAATCCTCAGAGTTTTGCAATAATTATACCCATTACAAATAGACAATGTAACGCCAAAGACAAAATAGACTATGAAAAACAAAAACATTTATACTCCTAATCCGTGCTTGAATTAGAAGAAAATAATAAGTTTAATCCTAATTTATAAGATTTGGACTTAGTATTTTTACAATACTCAGGCAAATAAAAATTAGAAATATGAGTAATCAGAGCAATATTTGGTACTTTGAAGATATAGACCTCTACAATATTCTATGCCCCCACAAGGTGCCTGCCATGAAAGAAAAGCATACGTTTAACAAGTTTAAAAAAGATGCCTTTATATATTTTGAAGATGAACAATCAGATCACATCTACCTGATTGCTGAGGGAAGAGTAAAGATTGGAAGTTATACTGAAGATGGTCGCGAAGTCACCAAGGCGATTCTTTCTGCTGGTGAAATCTTTGGAGAGTTAGCCCTGATAAGCCAGGAAAAAAGGACTGATTTTGCACAAGCTATGGATGAAAACACGACCATTTGCCCGATGAATATCGATGACATGAAAGAGCTTATGGCGCATAATAAAGAATTAAATCTGAAAATTTATAAGCTTCTTGGTCTAAGGATAAAAAAATTGGAACGCAAAGTAGAGTCTCTAGTTTTCAAGGATTCCAGAACCAGAATTGTGGAATTTTTGAAAGATTGGGCAAACGAAAAAGGAAAGAAAATAGGCTACGAAACCATGATGAAAAATTATCTCACTCATAAAGACATTGCATCACTTACAGGCACAAGCAGACAAACGGTCACTACTATTTTAAATGAATTGAAAGAAAAAAATATAATAAATTTTGACCGTCGTCGAATATTAGTCAGGGATATGGAAAAACTTGTTTAGGAAAGCAAGTAATCTAAACCTCCTTTATAAATATCTTCAATGACATCGATATCATTTAAGATTGGCAAAAGATCATATTTTAGATTGTTTCTTTTTATTTCCGTTATTGTCTCCTCCAAAAGATGGTTTGTACTCCATGACTTATTTATAAAAAGTGCTTTAACGGGTTTTTTCATGGCAATTAGGTAATATCCTCCATCTTCAGCTGGTCCCAGCACAATATCTTTATGAGAAAGAAGTTCAAAAGCCTGAATGATTATTTCTTCACTCAGTTTGGGGATATCTGTACCGATAAGGCAAGTCATATTTTTAGTTTCACCTGAAACCTCACAAATGGAATTGTACATTCTTTCACCCAAATCTCTTCCTTGTTGGATGCTCTTTTTAAAAACACCTTTTGCCCACAAATCCTCATCTTCTATGAAATCGGAGTAATAAACAATCTTATTAAAAGGCAGATTCATGACTGTTTCATATGTTTTTTCTACTAACTTTTTATAGACAGAAAGTGCCTTTTCCATTCCAATCGATTTCGCCAATCTTGATTTTACATTTCCTTCGTGCGCATTTTTTACAAAAATTATCAGATTTTTCACCATTCAGAATATAATTTATCGAATTAAGGATATAGTAAAATTCATAATTTCAACTTGCCACACACTTTTTTCCATTCTAATAAACTAATATTTAAACAATGTGCTTAACTTCGCGTTAATAAATTACTAAATTAAGTTTTCCTGAAACAGTGGCTTGATTTTTGATCTTATTATTCATTAAAATTTAGTATATGGTATAATGAAGTTCTACTTAACAATTCTCTTTTCTTTCACTTTATGCGCTCAACTTTTATTCGCCCAGGACATCCCTGTCAACGGGAATAAAAATGAATTGCCAAATTTAAATAAAGGAAGTCTTCAGATTGAAACAGATGTTGAGTTATACCCAAACCCAGTTATTGATTTCTTAAATATACAATTGAAAAATTCTCAGCTAAAAAATGTTGAGTTCGAGATGTATAATATTATCGGCAATAAGCTGTCTTTTGAACTGGAAGCAATGGGATCAAATAATTATAAAGTAAACGTCAAAGACCTTCACAGTGGTTATTATCTAATTATTGTCAAAGATCCAATATCCCGATACAATAAAGCTTTTAAATTTCGTAAGCAGTAATCCTTCAATTTAGAATTCTGCATTCCCAGGTGTTCTTGGAAAAGGAATTACATCTCTGATATTTTTCATACCAGTCACAAAAATCATCAAACGTTCAAAACCAAGACCGAATCCGCTATGTGGAGCTGTACCAAATTTTCTGGTTTCAAGATACCACCACATGCTTTCTTCCGGGATATCCATTTCATGAATCCTGGCCTTTAGTACATCATAGCGTTCTTCCCTTTGTGAACCACCAATGATCTCTCCAATCCCAGGGAAAAGGATGTCCATTGCTCTTACCGTCTTACCATCTTCATTTTGCCTCATATAAAAAGCTTTTATATTTTTTGGATAGTTATATAAAATAACGGGCTTTTTAAAGTGACTTTCAACCAAGAACCGCTCATGTTCAGACTGCAAATCCGCACCCCAGGATTCAATAATATACTTAAATTTTTTCTTCTTATTCTGATTTGAATTTCTAAGTATTTCAATAGCTTCGGTATAAGATACACGTTGAAAATCATTATCTACAATGAACTTTAAACGTTCGATAAGAGAGAGTTCGCTTCGCTCTTCTTGTTTCATGTTTTTCTCTTCTTCCAGAGCCCGCTCATTAAGAAAATTCAGATCTTCTATGCAATTATCAAGGGCATATTGCGCTAAATAAGTGAGAAATTCCTCGGCCAAATCCATATTGTCATCCAGATCGTAAAACGCCATTTCCGGTTCGATCATCCAAAACTCAGCTAAGTGTCGCGATGTATTCGAATTTTCAGCCCTGAAAGTAGGCCCAAATGTATAGATATCCGATAAAGCCATTGCCCCCAATTCTCCTTCAAGCTGACCAGAGACTGTAAGATTGGTTTCGTGTCCAAAAAAGTCCTGGGAAAAATCTGCTTTGCCATCCTGATTTTTAGGTGGATTAACAGGATCTAGCGTTGTTACTCTAAACATTTCACCAGCACCTTCTGCATCAGATCCTGTGATAATCGGGGTGTGCAGGTTAAAAAAGCCTTTATCATTAAAAAATTTATGTACAGCAAATATCATGGCATGTCGTACACGAAGCACGGCACCAAATGTATTTGTTCGGGGCCTGAGATGCGCTATTTCTCTAAGAAATTCCAAGGAATGTTTTTTTGGTTGCAAAGGATACTCTTCAGGATTAGCTTCCCCTAAAACTTCCAGATCTGAAACAAGTAATTCAACTGATTGCCCGCTGCCCTGTGAAGCTACTAATTGCCCGGTAACAGAAATACACGCTCCTGTAGTAACGAGTTTCAAAATATCCTCATTAACCTTACTCAAATCTGCTACGGCTTGTAAATTGTGAATTGTAGATCCGTCATTGATGGCAATAAAGGCTACGTTTTTATTCCCACGTTTTGTCCTTACCCAACCTTTCACATTTGTTTCTACTCCAATTTTTGGGTTTATCAGTAGTTCTTTGATCTTTGTTCGCTTAGCCATTATTGCTTCAATATTTTTTAAAACTTGAAATTATGGGCAAATTTAATAAAAGAATTGAACCTGTATGGTTTATCATTAGTAAATGAATTGATTTTTCCCTGATTAAATCTATGTTTACAGAATCAAGTAAATGTTTTAAATTTGCACATACAGAATATCATTAGCACTTATGCAAAAGCTAGGATTAATTCAAACCTTAAGCCAGAAACTATCTCCGCAACAGATACAGTTTATCAAGTTGCTGCAGGTACCAACTGTTGAATTGGAAACCAGAATCGAGGAGGAACTGGAAACAAACCCTGCATTGGAAGAAGGTCGCGAAGAACCAGAAGACCAGGCTGATCAGTCTGAAGACTATGAAGAAAAAATTGAAACTACGGACGAAGAAATAAATTTTGAAGATTACCTTCAGGACGACTATAGTGGCTATAAAATGCAGGGAGATGGAAGCAATCCTGACGAAGAAGACCGGGACATGCCTATTGCCACTTCCTCAACCTTAAATGATCAACTGATCACCCAGTTAGGTTTTTTGGGCTTAGACGAAAGGCAACTCAAAATCGGAAAACAGCTCATTGGCAGTTTAGAAAATGATGGGTACATCCGAAGGGAACTAGAAGCCATCATTAATGATCTGGCTTTTAGTATGAATATAGAAACAGATATCGATGAACTGGAAGAAATATTAAGAAAAATCCAATCATTTGACCCTCCGGGAATTGCAGCTAGAAATCTACAGGAATGCCTGCTTCTTCAACTGGAAAGAAAAATGGATCATACACCGGATGTAGATTTAGCTATAAATATTATTGAGGATTGTTTTACTGATTTTACAAAAAAACATTACGATAAAATTACAAAGAAGCTAAATATTGAAGATGAAGAGCAATTAAAAGCAGCCATTAATCTGATTACAAAACTCAACCCGAAGCCAGGAGGATCTTCTGGTGAAATGGTAAAAACTCAATATCTTATCCCTGATTTTTTGCTTACTAACAATAATGGAAAGCTGGAACTCACACTCAATTCCAGGAATGCCCCGGAATTAAAAATATCCAGGTCGTATTCAGAAATGATGGACACCTACGATAAATCAAACAAAAAAGATAAAAAACTGCGCGAAACAGCAACTTTTGTAAAGCAAAAACTCGATGCCGCCAGATGGTTTATCGATGCGATAAAGCAACGTCAGCACACATTGCTTTATACCATGAGGTCCATTATCAATTTTCAGTACGATTTTTTTGTTACAGGTGACGAAAGCAACCTCAGGCCAATGATCCTGAAAGATATCGCCAATGAAATCAATATGGATATTTCAACGGTATCAAGAGTCGCCAATAGTAAGTCTGTGCAGACTGAATTTGGCATTTATCCCTTGAAATATTTTTTCTCAGAAGGCATTGCAACTGACTCAGGAGATGATGTAAGCAGCAGGGAGGTCAAACATATACTCAAAGAACTCATCGACCATGAAGAAAAGAAAAAACCACTTTCTGATGATAAACTTGAAAAATTATTAAATGAAAAAGGGTACAATATAGCGCGCAGAACTGTCGCTAAATACCGTGAACAATTGAATATCCCTGTAGCCAGATTACGAAAAGAATTATAAGTGAGAGATAAATCAGCGTACTTCATATCATGGGTGTTTCACCCACTTTTAATGCCTTCCTACTTGTTTTTGTTTATCATTTTATTTGCATCGTCACTGTTGCAACCGATACAAAAGGATTCTTTAATACAAGTATTGGCCATTATATTTATTGTTACATTTATCATCCCGGCTATTAGCATTGGCACACTCCGCCTTTCCAATTTTATAAGTGATATAACCTTGTTTGATAAAAAGCAACGTATAACTCCATTTCTTTTTGTGACCTGTTTTTATGGAATTACAGCTTTCATGTTTTATACTAAACTTAAGATAAACAACTTGATTTTTTTAATTTTTGCCACTACTACAGCATTATTGTTTCTTATGACCTTATTGACATACTTTTGGAAAATTAGTATTCATGGGGCAGGTATTGGAGGTACAATTGGATTTATACTTGCTTTAAGCATGATCTATCCAATACCACATTTTGCAATAGCACTTGCTGTTTTGATTTTTATATGTGGGCTAATTGTCTATTCGCGCCTTTCACTTAATGTACATTCCCCAATCCAGGTATATGCAGGCGTTTTACTGGGAGGTTTCCTTTGCTATTTCTCCCTATACTTTTTTCTTTAAAATAGAGCAAGAGAGAGTCCAATAGTCATTGGATACATTGTAGTACCCATAGGCCCTTTATCTTTTTTAAACGTATCTGACAAACTGTAATAGTAAAACGCACTAAATCCTCCAAATCCAAGTTTTCCATAAACTCCATATCGGATTGTGTTTAGTTCATAGTTTTCTTTTTGCTTGTTGATTTTGTTCTCTCCATCCTCGCTGTATTTCACTTTAGTCTTACTATCAAATAATACACCGACTTTTCCTCCGATGGTTATTGTAAAAGAACTTTTTGGGTCATACTTTCGGGAGATCCATCTGAATTCCAAAGGAATATCTAAATAATTGGCATTGATCTGTGATTTCTTATACGTTGTCCCTGCTCCATAAATACTATCCAATGGTGCAAATTCTACTACTTTCTCCCCTAAATCATCGTAACCATAACCAAGCGTAAAATTTTTATCGAATGCATATTTTTCCGTACCAATGCCAATTCCCGGGTGAACTGATAAAGCCGACTCTCCAAATTT
>JAHEMV010000704.1 GCA_024643455.1 Cytophagales bacterium | reverse complement strand
TTTTCCAATCCGCTGTTACTACAATATTTTACCAAAAGATGATGGCCTCAAGGAAGTAGGAGACAGTATTGTATAGGAATGCGCACGAGTATCAGCTATTATAAAATAATGGAATGAATCGAATCAGTTATGTTATTTTATTTGGGGCCCTTTTACTCTCAATGGGTTGTAACCCAAAGAAGGAGGTAAAAACCATAAAAATTGGCATGTGTTCGGATGTACATCTTCCAACCATGCACGATTCGGAATATCGGATCACATCATTTATAGACAGTATGCAAAGTGCGAGGCCGGATTTCATTATTGAATTGGGTGATTTCGGTATACCGGATGAAAGATATGCGTCTTATTTTGGCATATGGAATTCCTTCTCAGGTCCAAGATTCCATGTGATCGGTAATCATGAGATGGATGGAGGAACGACTCTGGAAGCTGCAGTCGCCTACCGGAATATGGAGCGATCTTATTATTCCTTCCATCAAAACGGGTTTCATTTTATTGTGCTGGACGGGAATGACAAACAATTTCCAGATCAAAAAGGATATAGGAGTTTTATGGGAAATGAGCAATTAAAATGGCTGGAAAAGGAATTGGAAATGCCTGATGAGCCAGTCATAATTTTCTCTCACCAGGGAATTGGCAGTGATCCGGGCAATCCGGGAGAACGCTATTCCATAGAAAATGCCGAGGAGGTTCGGGCGTTATTTGAACAACACAACAAGGAGAACCAGCACAACAAAATTATTGCATGCTTTAATGGACATACACATCATGATTTTGTGGAGGAACTAAATGGCATTTGGTATATCACCATCAATTCCATGGCCTATAAGTGGCTTGGCGAAGAATATGAACACCTTAGGTATAGCGAAGAAATCGATAAAAACTTCAAATGGATTAAGTATACTGCACCGTATAAGGATCCATTATACACGGTTGTAGAGATTTCTACGGAAGGATATATAAAAATGTCAGGTAAATACTCTGCCTATGTTGGCCCATCACCTTGGGAACTGGGTTATCCGGAACATCTCAAGCAATTTGTTAAACCACAGATCACAGAGCGGTTCATGGAATTTTCGTTGGATTAATCAACTATTTATAGTGATGTGGATTTAATGAAAAAACCATGATTTAATGTGATTTTAGTCTAAGTGAAATCGTATTTTTATACAAGTGTTTTTTAGCTGTGATGATAATTTTTTAATTTTTAATAGTATGATGATGAATCCGCTCAACTTTATCTCGTGTATCTTTTTTTTAAATTTATTTTTATCTGAACCTACGATCATCAATACACCACAGGAAGATGATTGCAAAGTGGTGATGGAAACTATCAATAAAACCTATGAAGGGGAATGTAAAAAAGGTTTGGCAAATGGTGAAGGAGTGGCTGTCGGAATTGATCAATACACTGGTCAGTTTAAAAAGGGAGTTCCAGACGGTAAAGGAAAATATACATGGGCAAATGGGGATGTTTATGATGGAAATTGGAAAAATGGTGTAAAGGATGGAGAAGGAAAATTGATGCGATCAGAAGGCCTGACGCTTACCGGATACTGGATTGAAGATGAATACATTGGAACAGAAAAGGTTCCATATCAGGTTATCCAAAAAAGCGGAGATATTTTACGTGTTGGATTTAGAAAGGCTGCTGATGAGCCGAATAGAGTTGAAACCAAATTCTTGCAAAACCATAGTGAATTGCCTGTGAGGATCACATCGGCCAATGGAGGTTTTAGCGTTTTACCTCCAAACACCACGCATCCTGTGTTTATCGTTCCTGTTGAAAATTTCCCATTTCAAGGGTATTTGCAATTTGATATTCCCGGAACGCTAAGTAATACCGTTATATCCAATGTCGATCTTGAATTTAAAATAAGCCAATCCGGTAGTTGGGTGGTTACCGTAGAAATGCTCGCCACGAATTGATTTCAGGGCCACTACTATTAATCAATAGTTGGTTTGGAGTAAATAAAGGATTTTCTTGAGGAATACATTGCTGAAGCCAGGAACACGATGTGTACAAAAAAGATACGTACAATCAGATAAGCAAAACCTGTCTCTTTTATAATTCCTTCCAGCAATATATCAAAGCCAATACTGGCAAATGCAATGGTCATAGTCGACCAAATGAGAATTTGCACCATAGAATTATTGACGTTTTTCCCATGACGAAATCTGGCAACAAGATAAGCAATGGCCAATGTCAAGAGAGTCA
>JAHEMV010000231.1 GCA_024643455.1 Cytophagales bacterium | reverse complement strand
CTACTAAACTTTACTAACCTCGCACTTTGTAGTAAAATTCATT
The DNA here is from genome assembly GCA_024643455.1 of Cytophagales bacterium. GTDB lineage: Bacteria > Bacteroidota > Bacteroidia > Cytophagales > Cyclobacteriaceae > JAAUQL01. The sequence goes on along the minus strand of JAHEMV010000231.1, from coordinate 8,023 downwards.
CGTATATTCCAGAAAAGTCATAAAAAGTAACCGAATAATACAATTATTTTAATAAGTTATTATACGCACAACACAAACCATTGATAACGAACTGGTTGTGACTATGAATTATTTATTGAAACAGAAGCTGAAAGGAAAAGGCGTTCAGAATTTCCTAAAATCAAAACGGATCACTTCTGGAAAAAGACGGTTAAAACCACATATATTAAACCTTAAAAAGTAAAAAAAATTTATTGTTACCGTAATGTTAACAAAAATTGTCAGGTCTGAATGACTCTATTTTCATTATTGTGTATTGATATTATATTATTTCATTATTAATTTTATTTAATATTTAAATTACGATTAACATATGCATAATATTATGATTTTAATGTTAACAATAAAGTAACATTAAAAACATCTCACAGCAACACTTAACTTAGTATGTTGCACATTTAAATTATTTTTTACGTTTATGTCATATAAAAAATACCTTGCACCCACGATTTTTTTGCTGGTTTCCCTTTTTACGTTTAAGTCTGTAAATGGTCAGCAAGTTGATGGACTTGCTGTTGATTCGTTACAAAATGAAGAATCAGCTGTTTCCCATACTTCTACAAATATTGATTCAGAGGGAGAAGGCAATGATGTCATTTCTGAGAAAGAAAAGAAATCTTCTATAAAAAATAGTCTTACCGGACATGAAATAAACATAAATAAGGGTAAAACATCCTTTAAATTTAAATATGGTGGTAGAATACAGACGAGGTATGATGTTTCCAAGATCCAGGAGGGTGGCGCAGAAATAGATGACAAATTGTACTTAAGAAGAGTGCGATTTAAATCAGATGGATATTTTTTTACCCCAAACCTTGGTTATAAATTAGAGATTGACTTGTTGGATGCTCAAATATTAGATGCATTTCTTAAATGGAAATTTTATAAAAATTTTGAGATTTGGGCCGGACAAACCAAACTTAAAGGCAACAGAGAAAGGGTAATATCATCTCAAAATTTGCAATTTGTTGACCGTTCACTTCTTAACTCCAAATTTACACTTGACAGAGACCTTGGGTTTTGGCTAATGCACAATTTCAATGCAGGAAATGGAATGTTTCGTGAAATTGTTTCGATTTCAAAAGGCGAGGGCAGAAGTATTTTTGAAAATAATCCATCTGGAATAGACGAGGGACTTGACTATACTGGTCGAATAGAGTATCTGCCATTTGGAGAGTTTCAAAAAAATGGAGATTACTCAGAAAGTGATCTGGAAAGAGAATCAAAACCAAAATTGGCCCTCGGTATCACTTTCGATCTTAATGAAAATGCAGTAAGGTCCAATGGACATCTTGGTTCTATTATCGCCACCGGTACTGATCTAAGATCCTGGGTGGCAGATATGATGTTTAAGTATCAGGGGATATCCGTATTGACTGAATTTGTAGACAGAAGAATTTTTCATGGCGAAGATCAGGAAAAACCTATTTATATTGATTTGATAAATAATTTCTACACAGGAAACGCCTTCAATACTCAGGCCGGTTACCTGTTTAAAAGAAATTACGAAATAGCCGCACGGTATTCTCAAGTGAGACCTGAATCAGAAACCGTTAATCATGCCCTAACACAATATACTTTTGCGTTGTCAAAATACATTGTAGGACATAATATTAAAGCTCAGACTGATTTTAGTATTTTACAGGAAAGAGGTAAACCTGTGACACATATTTACAGACTTCAATTTGAACTTTCTTTTTAACCTCTCTAATTATTCTATTTAAATAGGAATAGTAGGCTTAAATTATTTAAGCTTTTGCAGCGAGCACTTCGGCTCATTTTTTATTTGTTAATAATAAAGAAAATCCACTAGCCTATTCAATTGATAAATCGGTAATTATTGCATCCAGACCATATATAATGTTCTCGTTTTTTGCTGTTTTACCATTCGAATTAAAGACGTCCTGAAATGGATTTTAATATAAAATACCTTATTTTTCCATATAGATTCCAAAGCTATGACCGACATAAAAACACAAATTCTGGATTGTAAAAAGGAGTGTGAAAACCATCTAAACAATGAATTACTGCCTTTTTGGATTAAAAGAACCATGGACAAAACCAATGGTGGATTCATCACCCATTTCGATAAGGATGGAAACGACACTGGAGAAGATGAAAAATCCATGCTCGGCCAGGCAAGAAGTATTTATGTATATTCTTCCGCTTACAGAAATGGATTTGGAGGTGAACAAACAGCATTAATGGCACGCAATGGCGTTGATTTTTTACTAGACAAAATGTGGGATCCTGTATTTGGAGGCTTCTATTGGTTGACTAACAGGGCTGGAGATGTAAAAATAGACGAAAAAGTATTGTATGGACATAGTTTTGCTATGTACAGCCTTAGCGAATATACACTGGCAACTGGCGATTTGAGAGGTGTTGAATACGCTGAAAAAGTCTTTGATTTAATTCAAAAATATTGTGCCGATACCCATTATGGTGGTTATTTTGAAATGTTTCATCGAAACTGGGAGCTAAAAGGTCCGGGCTCTGCTGGAGGTGACCGAAAAACGCTTGATATCCATATGCACCTTATGGAAGCATTTACGACATTGTATGAATGCACCCGTAAGGAAGTCCATAGAAGAAAACTAATCGAGATCGTACAACTTATTATCGACAAAATTTTACACCCAAAATATCGGACAGGTGTTCCTCAGTTTTATGCAGACTGGAGTGTTGCACCGCAAATCAAATTTGATATTGTATGGGGTTGGGATCGTTTTTCTGATGACGGAACCAAAGGACATGCAGAAGACAATACCAGCTATGGTCATAATGTCGAATTTGCCTGGTTGCTGATGCATGCATTGGATGTCGCTGGTCTCCCTTTGAATGATTTCATGTCAACGATTCAAAAACAATATGATCATGCTCTGGCTCATGGGATTGACTGGGAATTTGGAGGAGTTTTTGTTGAAGGATCGCATGAAGGTGGAGTATATGACAGAGAAAAGGAATTCTGGCAAAATGCCGAAATGCTTATCGCACTGACTCAGGGATGCCTTGTTCTGGATACCGAAAAATACTGGTCAGTTTACCTGAATGTCCATCGATTTGTATTTGATAAAATGATCAATCATAACGTCGGGGAATGGTGGCCTTTGATGACTCGCCAGGGAGAACCAATCTGGACGCACATGAGCCATAATTGGAAGATCAATTATCATACAATAAGATCGATGATTGAAACGATAAAAAGATTGGAGCATCTCGAAATGAAGCAAAACTGATTTTTTTATTTTTTGACAGAGCTTCTTCCATACTAAAATAGCATAATTAAATACGATTCAATGGATATTTCACTCGGTGGATTAGATTGGTTTATTGGTTGTTTTGTCCTTTTTGGAAGCCTGGCAATCGGTCTGTATATGGCTCAAAAAGCGAAAGCAGGACAAAACAGTTCGAATTTTTTTCTTGGAGGACGCAAGATAACCTGGCCCATCATTGGTGCTTCACTTTTTGCTACTAATATTGGAGCGGAGCATCTTGTAGGATTGTCAGGTGATTCCTACCGATATGGACTTTCGGCAGGTTCTGTGGAACTCACTTGCGCAATCACACTTGGATTTGCATGTGCATTTTTATTTCCCTATTACATTAAAAATAAAATATTTACCATACCCGAATTTCTGGAAATCAGGTACAACCGCGACGCGAGGCTGTTTTTTTCAGGATTGATGCTCATCATCAGCGTGATGACAAAACTGGCATTTACCTTATTTGCCGGCGCCTTAGTGCTGAATGGTTTACTTGGTTGGAGTGTGATGACCACGGTTTTTTATATTGGCATCGCTGTAGCTGTATTTACAATGATCGGAGGATTTACAGCGGTAGCATATACCGATACGATTCAGGCTGTGATCATGATGGCCGGAGCAATTATCATGCTTTTAATCGGATTAGACAAAGTAGGAGGCTGGGCTGGACTAATGGAAAAGGTACCGGAAGCTATGACGATCGCAAAACCGTATGATGATGCCGTCTATCCATTTTGGGGAATACTGGCCACTGCTTTTTATGCCGGGATTTTTTATTGGGGAATTGACCAGGTAAATGTACAACGTACGTTGGCAGCGCCCAATTTGAAACAAGCAAGATGGGGAGCTATGTTTGCGGTTTTTCTCAAACTTTTCCCATTATTTATCTTTGCTCTTCCTGGTGTGATTGCCTTCGCATTATTCCCCGGTCTGGAAGGAGATGATACACGGCAGACATTTGTCTTGCTTCTGAATAACTTGTTGCCAGTTGGTTTGAGAGGGCTCGTTTTAGCTTCACTAGTTGCTGCCTTGGTCACTTCGTTAATTGCAGTGTTGAATTCAGTTTCAACGCTTGTTGTACGTGATTTCATAGTGGAATTTCGCCCAGGTATTTCGGAGAAAAAACAAGTATTTGTGGGCAGAATCGTTATCCTTGCCGCTACATTTCTGGGAATAGGAGCGGCTTATATGGTGTATAAAAACGAAGAAGGATTGTATAAATACCTTCAAACCATCACCGCTTATCTTGTAGTCCCGGTTTTTCCGGCAATTTTCTTTGGAATTGCCAGTAAAAAGATAACGCTAACAGCTGCGAAGGTTTCTGTTTTAGCAGGAATACTCATTTCGTCCTTCTTTGTTGCGGATCAGTTTTTAGGTCCTGAAGTTGGAGAAAACCTATTCCCATTTTTGCACTATCCTTTAACACTCAATTTTGGGTATCGGGGATTGTGGGCAACACTATTGATCACGGGGATTCTGTTTGGTGTTTCCTCCTTCACACAAAAAACTTCGAAGGAAAAGCTCGAAAAAACCACGGTGAATTATGCAGGAAAAATTGAGCCATTCTCAGGCATTTCGGATTGGAGGCTTCATTTAGCCGTGTTGTCAACCGTGACGATTTTTCTGTACATCTGGTTAAGTTAAACGGCGTAACAATTCTTAATTTGTTAAATTAATTTTTCTATCATTTAAAAGGATATGAATCAGATTTCAATCCTAAAAACGGCCCCTTTACCTGGAGTGGATTTTACTTTTAATCTACCATGGTGTAAATACACAATTTGTTTGGAAAGACTTAATCCAATACCCGAACCTCCTTCACGCGTCGAGAAAAAAGGAATGAAGATTTTATCAATTTTATCTGGTCATAAAGTGCACAGGCAACCCATTCTTGAAAATTATTTTCCAATCAACTATAATTCCAAAATACTTTTATCAAGCAAAGCAGCCAATTTTTTATCAGACGGTCTCGGGGCATAATTGTTTATGATAAGACCATTTCGATCGAACAAAAAGTAGCGCGGAATATAGCTTACCCCCATCTCATCCCACTGCCGCGATGTGTAGGTGTTTATGATGAGGTAGCTAGACTCATCGAGCTCGTGTTTTTCGCATGCCGTTCGCCATCGTTCGATATCGATGTCACTTGATATATACAAAAACTCCATTTTCTGAGCTGGATATTTCGCTCTTAGCTCTTTCGAGGCTGGCATTTCTTTGATGCAGGGGCCACACCAGCTCGCCCAAAAATCAAGGTATATAGCCTTGCCAAGGCGGCTTTTAATCAATTCATCGTAAGTAGTGGTATCACCCATCATCGATATCAGCAACATATCGTATCCGGCGTCATCGGTCATTTGATATTTCGACGTTAAAAAATCGATCATGGCAGTATCCTTCACATCGGATTTGAATTTTTCAAAATAACGCATCCTGAGGTCATACGGTGACTGATCCATGATCGACTCCACACTTTTTATAAGCAGATAATCCTTTGCTCGTCCATCAATCAGGTGACTGTTGTATATCGAATCATAAACCTGGGTATAATCAGGCATATTGCTACCAGCCTGAGCTTGGCCATTTTCTATTAGTGTCGAAGTGATCCGATCTGCTTTTCTATTGAAATAGCTATAAAAAAGGAAATCCAATATTTGATAATTGCCATGAAAATAATAAGCGGAATCGCCGGAAAGTAAGCTGTTTGTATTTTCGCCTAACATTGCATCATTTTCAAAGTAGAAATCCGCAGCCGTCAATTCTCTCTGTAACGATTGTTTAGGCCGGTTTCCCAATTCTAACCTCAATTGCATTATTTTCAAATCAATGGCCGACTTGGATAATTTATGCTTTTTCTCCGCTGCGGAAACTTGGCCGATTGCTATGAGTGAATCCAACAGCACGTTCTCCTTTTCATATTTTCCCTGCGCTTCCTCTACCATTTTTCTTTGATAAATATCCATATCAAAGACGAAGTTATCCGATTGGACATCAGAGCCAGAAAAGAAAAATGGGGCATTAAATTTTATCAGATTCGGAAAATCATTCTTATCCAGGATTTTCCTTTTATTCAAGTCATAATTCAAGGCGAATTCGGAGACGGATCTGTTCAAAATTTTCGCTATTGGTTTAAGGCCATCATACGAAAACAACACAGTATCGCCATTTTGAAATTGGTAATACAACACATCCATCGCTTTGTAGGCATGACCGATCTCTACCGTTTTTCTTCTAGAGGTTATAATTAGCGTATCTTCATTCCCATAAGCCAGTGCGTAATTTTGAAGATGCCCCTGATCGTCAAAAAAGGATATTTCGCAATTACATGCATTTAGTGTATACATCCCTCCTTCAAATGTGTATTTATGGTTTACCGGCGGATGATCGAAAAGAAGTACGATGCGATTGGGCAATGGTGTTGCATCTACGGTCTCTTCCTTTTCTATACAGGAAATAACCAGGGCAAATATCAACAGAAAAATAAGTCGTTGGTGCATTATGGTAGAGCTTAATTGTTTGATAAATATTGATCGATTAACACCGTGATTTCTTCTGATCCAGGCCTGGGTGCATTCTGGTGGATCAGCTTGCCTTCCTGATCAAAATGCAGGTATTTGGGGATGACCGAAAAGCTAAAATTTTCCATGACTTTCTCACGGTTGAGGCTATCAAGAAAATAGTTTTCTACTGGTTGATGATCTAGAAAGCGCGTCGCTGCGTTCTGCCAACTATCGAAAGACTGGTCGATGGAAGAGGAGGTGCGAATATTAGAAATAACCATAGATAGCCTTTCCATTTTAAAAAATAGTACCATACACCTATTCAAATTATCTTTAAAAAAGATTTACTTAAAGATAGTGAAACAAAATAACGAGTCAATGTATGCCAGGATTCGCTATGAAATAATTGACAGTTTAAAATTATGGAAGGCATTAAGATGTCTCCATTTGCTTAAAAATACATGTAGCAGTATTCTAATTTCAGATATTTTTTTTAAGTCTTATCCTGAATTTATAGACTAAATGGCAAAATTTAAATTTCAATCCTAAAAACTGCCCCATTCCCAGGAGTTGATTTTACTTTTAATCTACCATGGTGTAGATACACAATTTGTTTGGAAAGACTTAATCCAATACCGGAGCCTCCATCACGCGTCGAGAAAAAGGGAATGAAGATCTTATCAATTTTATCTGGTTCGATACCTTTTCCGTTATCTTTAAGTTCGATGATTACATGGTTTTTTTCCAGAAAAGCGTTGAGTCCGATGTGTGGTTTATCTTTTGATTTCAATGCAAAAAGGCTGTTCGAGATCAAATTGATTATGACCTGTTCCATCAAATGCAGATCAGCCAAAATGGAAAGCGAATTAGGTTGGATCTGAGTAGTAAATTCAATTCCCTTTTGATCCATTTCTCCTTGATGCAGGTTTATTACATTTTCAAATAACGTGCTGACCTGTATTTTTTCAATTTCCGGATGAGGAATGTTGGTGAGTCTTCTATAGGCATCAACGAATTCCAGGATTCCCACACTTCTTCCCTGGATAGTTTTTAATGATTTTCGGATATCAATGAGATGTTCATTGGTGAGAGAAGATATATCTTTTGGATTTCCATTTTTATCTTCCAACAACATCAGAATCGTATCGGTTAGCGAGGATAGAGGGGTCACCGAATTCATCACTTCATGGGTAAGGATACGAATTAGTTTATACCAGG
>JAHEMV010000703.1 GCA_024643455.1 Cytophagales bacterium | reverse complement strand
AATAATTCCATTTCGTTTGAACCAGGGAAATTTCATGTACCTGAAGTTAATTCAATGTACATATTCTAAAGCTAACTTCGATAGCCCTTTATTATGTTTTTTTTGAAAAAAGACGCTCACCATATTTCATCCAGGAGGGGAAATGCTCTCCAGTGCTGCTTTCAATAATATTGACCATCAACATAAAGCCAGTATTGCAATACAAGTATTGGCCCCAGGTTTAAAATTGAGGTCGTGTTGTCGTGCCATAAATCGATTCAGGTCTTGATTTGTTCGCGTCATCATCGCTTCTCCAACCAGCAAGTTCGAGCATAGCATGAACGCTCCTGAGTCCGCTTGTATGGTGCAACATATACCGTATTGTGATGGTTTCTCCAAAATCGGGTAATTCAGGAATATATTTTCGAATATCGTCATCCACGGACAACTTTCCCTGCTCCTGAAGAAGTACGATTCCCATTGCTGTGAATTGTTTGGAGACGGACCCAGTATTAAATATAGTCCCTGTAGCATTAGGAACCAGGTATTCCATGCTTGCCAGACCATAAGCTTTTGAAAAAACTATTTCCCCATTTTTCATAATCCCTATTGCTCCTCCCGGATGATTGGGTCTTTTCCAATCGATAAACAGGCTGTCAATTTTTTGAAATTGAGCATCAACTGATCTGGGCACTGGAATGCAGCGTAATGAACAATGTAATGGAAGATAGTACTAGTTTATTTACTTTACTGAGGCGAGGTGAAATTCAAATAACTATCCAGACGCTCAAAGCGGCATTCCGGGCATGGGTTCTACAATGAAGATACACAATTTTGCCTAGCATGTTTAGTGAATAGACTATATTAATACCTGGTTAAAAAATGGATTATAAAATTTGCAATTTTCTGAAACTGCAAAAAACAAAGTTCTGAATTGTGCCAAAGGGAGTGTTGTGGTCAACTGTTATACACTTTATTTTCTCAAAAAAATGTTTTAGCCTTCCTGTCATAGCCTTTTCGGAATATTGTCTAATTTCTATTCCACTACATTTTTGGGGCCCTTTCTCAGAAAATGTCCCAATTACTAAAATGCCATTCGGCTTAATACATTGCTGAACGGTATCAAGATAATCTGAAATTTCATTTTCTTCCGTTAAGAAATGAAATGCTGCACGATCGTGCCAAAAATCATATTTTTCATTTGTTTTAAAGGTCGCTGCATCTGCTACGATCCACTTAACGGTATTGGCACGGTCACCAAGTCTTTGTCTGGCTCTGTCAAGTGCTATCTCTGAAATGTCAAGAACAGTAATATCCTGATAACCCAAATCTAGTAAGTGGTCTACCAAAAAACTATCCCCACCTCCAATGTCAATTATCTTTGCGGTGGCTGGGACATTGAATTGTTTAAAAAAATTAAGCGAAGTTTCAGGTGTCGGCTGAAACCAACTTACTTCTTCTAATGCTTTCGTCTGGTAAATATTCTCCCAATGTTTTTTGCGGTTAAAATTTTGCATTTTATTTGATTTAACTTTTACATAGCAATACACTTAATTTTATCGAACCTTCAATTTGAAAATTAATGCCGAATTTCCTTTTTTAAGGCTCTTTTAAAAACTATACCAGTCAATATTCCATTGATCATTAATACCAGCCAGTCAATTGAAATTACAATAATTTCAAAACGATAATCCCTTAACAATCCAAATTGAATAACGATCCAGGAAAGGGATATAATCGTCAAAATAAAAGCAGAAATAAAAATCCACCTAATAAAACGTTGAATAAGGTCCTTACCCGAAAATACAAATGCTATAAATAGAAATGAGAAACTCATCAAAATATATCCTAATTCTTCCAAAGCAATAAAAATACCATGGGGATTGTATTGGGTAATCAAGGCAATACCTTCCGTTTCTCCCTGTGCCAGACTTGTTGGTATTACAGTAAATTGAATAAAATAACACAACAGCAATACATTAGAAGATAGGATTGCAAATGCCAAACCAATACGACTAAATATTTTATCCTGTATCGATGCGTAGGAATGAACAGCAACATTGAAAACCAAATAGGTCATGATCAGCACTATTGCAAAAAACATCCAGTAATAATCTTTAGGAAAATGTGATAGGGCGTCCAAATATGGATATTCAATGCAATTCTCTACACAAAAAACTCCTGAAATTGGCACGGCGGTAATCGCCAGACCAAAAGTAACAAATGTGATACCGGACAGGAAAA
>JAHEMV010000230.1 GCA_024643455.1 Cytophagales bacterium | reverse complement strand
GTTTGAACTTTAAACTGATTTTGGATTTAAAATTGAAAAAAAATATTCGGGAATTATTAACAAAGATATAAATTAATAAAGGTAAAATATACTTTTATTAATTTTTTATTTGGTTCAGATCTAGACCCTTATTGGTATATGTTGGTATCCATTGGTAAAAGTGTACTTTTTTTACTTTGATTTACCTTTTCATTATAATTTATAATTGCTCAAAGGTTGTTATATTCATTTTATTTAGTTGATTTTGAGCGCTTATGTCTTCTTGATTTTTACTCATTATATTTTGTGGATTACTATATAAATGCTCCAAAATTGAATAAGAAACGGTATCTCAAAAATAACCATGTTATTATTTTAACCAAATTTTTGATTGGAATGCCATTTTGTTACATAAATTTACCGTATAAACTAGTGCGATAGCATTTTGCTTTTATATTTCAGATGACTGAATTTAACACCAATATGATCGGGGAAATTGACATTCCTAAAAATATGCACCTAGTCGAGAAATCGGATAGGTTAGAATTTGAATACACCTGGTTCAAAGCAAAATATATCTTATCACTAATAAGCTCACCTGTTTTTACTTACTTTTTAATCCAGTCTGAGTTTATTAAGGGCGATTTTTACCAGCTGACACCTCCCGTTTTAATACTTATTGCATTTGGTGTTTTCATCGTATATTATTCGTTGGCTAAATTGTTAAATACAACGAATATTCATGTAAACAACCAGGAGATTAGAGTTTATAGTGGACCTTTACCATTCAGTAAAAACCTGAATTTAAAGAAATCGGACGTGAAGCAGTTGTATGTCACACAGCATCGCATCGGACACCGTTATTACGTTTATGCAACCACATATCAAATCAATGTGATACTGTCGGATAAAAATGTAATTACCCTGGTTAAAGGACTTGACACTCCTCAACAGGGTAGATTTATAGAAAACAAAATTGAGGATTTTCTTAATATCACAGACATTCACGTAGAAGGGGAGCTGGATAAAAACTAGTTTTCAAGAAATTGAAGTAATAATTTTTGTAGAAAAAGTATCTATCCTAAATGAAGATTGATCCACTTCCTGAATGTGACGGATACCCAGGGCATTTGTGGTAAATATGCTATCAACTAAAAGTAAATCCTCTAATCGTATCTGTTTTTCCTGAACATCAAATCCATCACTTTTCAATTTCTTCATCAACCAGTTTCGCATAATACCTTCAATACAACCAGTGCTAATTGGAGGTGTAAAATAGACATGGCCGATCTTCCAGAAAATATTTGAAGTCAGTGTTTCTGATACATGCCCTTTATAATCGAGAAGTATAATCTCATCGAGCCCTCGTTCTTTCTTTTCGATTCCAGCGACAACATATTTCAACGCATTCATGGTTTTAAATCGAGATGTTTCCGATGGATAATTGACTGTTTTTTCAGAAATCCCCGCATTTTTAGCAATCTCATTAATCGTAAAAAAATAGGGTTCAATGGTTATTATAAAATCTCCCTTACCATCACTTGGGCAATACAATCCCTCAGCATTCCTCCAGAAATATAATTTTACTTTCCCAAATTTATTAATCCCTGTTGCTGTTTGTAGATGTTTTATTTGCTTATAAATATTGTTTGGTTCCAGATTTTGTGATAATGGAATTCTCAGGACTTTGGCAGCATCATGCAGTCTTGACAGGTGCATTTCCAGTAATCTCGGTTCACCATTTATTAAGGCAATTGTCTCAAAAAAACCATCGCCATATTTGAAACCACGATTGGTCGGAGACAATCCAATGGATTCCCAATCCATAATTTTATTGTTAAAAATCGCTTTCATGTAAGCATTTCGCCTTTTATAAATTAATTATTAGTGCCTTTAAAATTATTAATTAATCTTGACTTTGAATTCGTAAAACTAGTTACTACTTAACTATTTTTTTCAAAGGCAAAAAATAAAGGATTTATGAAATTATATAAAACGTTAGCTATTGCTTTGGTTTTTCTTATGAGTATATCGGCACGGGCTCAAGAAGAAAAGAAATGGACGCTTGAAGAATGCATCAATTACGCTTTCGACAATAACCTAAGTGTAAAGCGTTCCGAACTCACAATGCAAGGCGAGGAAGTAACCCTCAAGCAAAATCAACTCGGTAGGATTCCCACTTTAAGTGGAAATATTTATAACAGCTGGAGATGGGGTAGATCCATAGACCCTACAACCAACGTGTTTACGACTCAGCAGATCAATTCCAATGGAGCCAGTGCTACTTCTCAGTTTTTAGTGTACAATGGTCTTGGACTAACCAGGTCTATACAAAGGGGTCAAAAAAATGTGGAAGCAAGCTATTATGATTTGGAAAAATCCAAGAATGACGTTGGGCTTAATGTTGTTCTTAGTTACCTGCAGGTTATTTATACACGAGAATTATTGGGAAATTCCCAATTCCAATACAATACCACCAAGGCGCAGATGGAACAAACCGAAAAAATGGTCAATGCCGGATCCTTGCCAAAAACCAATCTCCTTGATCTCCAATCACAACTTGCAAGTAACGAAGTGGATATCATCAATGCTGAAAATAATGCCAGTATTGCCGTTTTACAACTCAAACAATATCTTCAGATACCAGCCGAAGAGCAATTTGACATCGTCACTCCTGAATTTGACAAAGACAAATATGATTTCGTCCCATATTCGGTCGGAGAGGTTTATAAGCAGGCAGAATCCATTCAACCTGAAATAAAATCTGCTGATTTGAAAATAGAAAGTGCTGAATTGGGTGTGAAAGTTGCGAAAGCAGATCTCGTACCTAATTTACGTTTACAAGCACAATTCAGTACTAACTTTTCGGATTTGAACAGCATTCCTACAGGGGAGTATGAAACAGTTACCCAGGACCCATTACCTATAGGATACCTTGAGAATGACCCTTCACAAGTGGTAAATTCGTTTCCTTTTTCCAGAGAGGTCCCGATAAGAGAAGTCCAAAACATCCCCACCCAATGGGTTGATAACCGGGGTTGGTCAGCAGGATTCAATATCGGCATTCCGATTTTCAACGGTTGGCAGACAAGATCCAGTATCCAACGTGCAAAAATTGAAAAGGATTATGCAGAAATCAGTGCGAAAGAAAGCAGAAACCAACTTCGGCAAACGATAGAAACCGCTTATTACGATGCTCAATCTGCTATCAAAGTGTATGATGCAGCCGTGAGGCAGGTTGAAGCCCTTGAAGAATCATTTAGAGTAAAAGAAAAAAGTTATAATCTGGGAGCAGTAAATTATGTGGATTACCAGATAGCAAGTTTCAACTTGTTTTCGGCAAAATCAAATCTAGTCAGGTCAAAGTTTGACTATATTTTTAAACTGAAAGTTTTAGATTTTTATTTAGGAAACCCTTTAACATTATAGGAAAACATGGCAAAGAAAAATAAATCAAATAAGATCTTATATATCTTAATCGGACTTGTAGTTGTACTAGTAATATTTGCAATTATTGGAAAATCAGCAGGATGGATAGGTAAATCAAAAGAAATTGAAGTAGAAGTGGCTGAGGCAAAAACTGAACGTATCGTTGAAACCGTAAGTGCATCCGGGATGATACAGCCAGTTTATGAAGTAAAAATATCTCCTGATGTTTCGGGTGAAATCATTGAATTAAATGTGGAAGAAGGAGACTCGGTGGTTCTCAATCAATTATTATTAAAAATCCGTCCGGACATTTATCAATCATCGCTTGAGCGAGCCAAGGCAAATTTGAATCAACAAAAGGCAAATTTGGCGGATGCAAAAGCAAGAGTGGCAAGGGCAGAAGCACAATTGATACGCGCGAAAAGTGAGTTCGACCGCAATAAAGATCTCAGAGATCAAAACGTAATCTCAGCAGCTGATTTTGAAATTTCCGAAGCGAACTTTAAAGTAGCTAAAAACGATCTTTTGTCTGCACAGGAATCAGAAAAAGCATCAGAATTTATTGTAGCCAGTTCTCAGGCAACCGTAAAAGAAGCTGAAGAAAATCTAAGATTTACGATCATCCGGGCTCCAATAGCTGGTATTGTTTCCAAACTTAATGTCGAGCTTGGAGAGCGGGTTGTAGGTACAGCGCAAATGGCAGGAACTGAAATATTGAGAATAGCTGACCTCACTAAAATGGAGGCTCGTGTTGATGTAAACGAAAATGATATTATCCGTGTATCTGTTGCTGACACTGCTGAAATAGATGTCGATTCTTATACTCACACTGGCAAAAAATTTAAAGGAGTGGTTACAAATATTGCCAATACAGCAAATGATAAGACTTCACCTGACGCTGTAACCGAATTTGAGGTACGAGTACGTATCTTAAATAGCTCATATAAAGACCTAATAGAAGAACAAGGATCTGTAACACCTTTCAGGCCAGGGATGACTTCAAGCGTGGATATTACAACAGAAGTGAAGGATAATATATTGACAATCCCATTGGCATCGGTGACTACGCGAAATCCTAATGATAAGAAGAAAGAGGGTGATGAAGCTAATGAGGAAACCAGCGAAGGAAACCAGTCGGGTAATTCTTCCGGAAATGACGAAAGTGCCGCTAAAAAAGATGAGGCAGTAGAAGTTGTATTTTTATATGTCGAAGGAGCAGCTAAAATGGTTCAGGTTAAAACCGGTATTAGTGATTTTGAAAATATCGAAATATTAGAAGGTGTTTCTGCTGGAGACAAAGTGATAAAAGGGCCATTTATCGCGGTATCAAAACGACTTAAAGATGGTGATCTGGTAATTGAAAAATCTGCCAATCAGGACAAA
Organism: Cytophagales bacterium; assembly: GCA_024643455.1. Taxonomy (GTDB): domain Bacteria; phylum Bacteroidota; class Bacteroidia; order Cytophagales; family Cyclobacteriaceae; genus JAAUQL01. Next base: position 3,280 of record JAHEMV010000230.1, on the reverse strand, counting down.
AAAGAAGAAGTAAAAGAAGAAGAATAAAAAATAGACATGGTATTTAAAAAAGGGGCATATGCCCCTTTTTTATTTCATCGAATGCAATGCTACCCTGTTTCCTTCCGTGTCGATAAAAAGGGCAAAAAATCCATGATCCTTTGATATTACTGTTTTCTTTTGAATAATGATTCCTCCAGCTTTTTCTATTCTTTTCAAAATATAATTCAGATCATCACCACCATTCAGATACACTAATGCTCCTTGTTTGGCAGGTATGTGCCCTTCGGATAATATAATAGCACCACCAATACAATTGGGTTTGACTGGAAAAAATCCAAGTTGATTGTTGCCCATCATCACCGATGGCATATCAAAATCATAGATATGGCTATAAAAAGTTCTGGCTCGCTCGAAGTCCAAAACAGGAATTTCAAACCAATTGAGTGAATTATTAATATTTTCCATGAATAGTTGATTGTTTTCTATCCAAAATAAAGAAAATATCTTGGAATTCTAAGTCAGTTCATCACAGTTTCCAGAACTGGAATAGCCTGTCGTAGTCTTATAGTAAATGTACTTCCCTTACCTGGCTCACTTACTACGGAGAGCTTCCCGTTGTATTTATCGACAAATTCTTTGCTAAGGATCAGGCCCAGGCCTGTGCCTTTTTCATTTTCAGTTCCTCTTGTGCTAGTGTGTCGGTTTGCTTTAAAAAGATTGGAAAGTGTTTCGGGACTCATCCCAATACCTGAATCTTTTACAAGAATAGAAAGATCTAGATAATCCTGCTTCATGAAAACATCGATTGAGCCGTTTTTTGGTGTGAATTTTATAGCATTGGATACCAGGTTTCGCAACACAAGCTGGAGCATATTTCTATTAGTGTAAATATGAAATCCTTCTTCGGCATGGTTATGAAGTTGAATTCCTTTAATATCTGCCTGGTATTGAAATAAATCAAGGATATCTTCGACAAGAGAATATAATTCAATTTCATCTGTATCGCTGGCACTCTTATCTTGCTTGTTTGCCCAGGCTAGTATATTATCGAGCAAATTTTTGGTGCTTTTCAAAGCAATTTCCAGACTTTCTACGACTTTGGTTCGCTCCAATTCATTGAGTGATTTTATCTTCATCAGCTTAAGTAAGCCTGCAAGAGTAGCAATGGGACTTTTGAGATCATGTGAAATAATGGAAAAAACCTTGTCTTTGAACGCATTTACCTCATGGAGATCTTTCCCTTGTTTACTAAGCGTAGTTATACTTTGCTGCAGGTCTATTGTGCGTTGCAGGACTTTTGCTTCCAGTAAGAGATTCTGGTTTGATACCAGCTTTTCATTTTCCAGTGCAGTCATCAATGCCAGCTCCTGTGCTTCATTTTTATTATCTATATAAATATTTATCTTTTTGCTCAATGCAAATGAAATAAATAGTATTGTTATCGTCGAGGATACTTGTAATATGTTCCCATTGAATTTGTTGACCTCAATCAAACCATACTCTCTCAATAAGAAAATTATAAATCCTGATACAAAAAAAGACCAGGAAAATAAAAAATATTTTGATGGCACAAAGCCATCACTCCATGCTTTAATTGCAACAAACATGATGAAAAACAACACAAATATCGAATTGTAAAGAAGTAACTGTGAGGATATAAAATGCAATCCTGCAACATTCATCCCAATAATTATGATATACAAACCAATCAGTGATAATAACCAGATATGAAGTTTTGGCGTTTTTATTCGGGCATTTAAAAAACTTGAAGTAAACAATATGATGAATATTCCTGCAAGAGACCCAACAAGTGGAACATAGATATTGTAAATCACCAAATCATCCCCCAGGTATTGAATCCCAAAGCCATTGAGCAGCGCAAACATAAGTCCTATACAAGCTATGAATAGGCCAAAATACAAGTAACTGTTTTCACGAAGAGAGAAAAATAAAAAAAGGTTAGAAACCAGCATAAACAAAATCAGTCCAAAATAAAGCCCTTGCCATATGGCTTCCGAATTCTTTGATTCGTAAAACTTTTTTAAATGAGCAATTTGGATGGATGCCGTTACTGACGAGCTGACAGAACTAATTTTTACATAACAAGTATACTTCTCTGAGTCTTTAATGTTCATGTCCTGTAAAAATTCCCAGCTTCTTATTGTCCGATCATTGACTTTCTCAAAATCTCCTGTAAGATGGTGATGTACCAATTGCCCAAGATTATTAATTAAAAAATATTCAACTGTGTCCAATGCCGGATTAACTATCTTTATGTAAGGCGAAGAATCAAGGAAGTTTTGAACACTAAACTTCATCCATACACTTGAAGAGATCATACCAAAAGCTGGTATTTCACCACTGACATGAATAAATTCTTTTTGATATTCCGGCTTTAAAATATCCGATATTTTTAATGTATTATTGATATCAGTCATAAAGGTCAACTGAGATGCAGGATTGTAAAAAGTATCGTCATTTAAGATTTTGACAATAGTTTCCTGAGCATTTACCAGAGTGTAGCCGGTACTTAGAATAACACAAATACTAAAAATTAACTTTTTCAAATTGTTTTTTTTGTTAAACGCGATTACATAATAATCGAATTTTACACGAATGCGAGGTCAACTTTTATTTGGTGTAATTTACTGGACAATCTCCTAGTATTAAACCGTAAAAAATTAAATTGTGTACGCATGTATGCATGGATTAAGAAAATTAAATTTTATGATAATAATCGTGATGTCTTCACATTTCAAAAAATACTTTTTTGTTGGAAAGCGATGACTAAAAAGGATTTATATTTACTATTTTCCACATAAATTTCTAATATTGGTATGGAATTAAATTCTGGCTTTTCTGTAAATAGCATAAAAAATCCATGCAAGTTTATTTTTGTTTTTTGCATGAAAAGCGCACTATTTTTATAACCAAAAAATAAATCCAAAAATGAGTAGAAAACTAAGAATGGGAATGATCGGTGGAGGCCGAGGTGCATTTATAGGTGGGGTACACCGCATGGCTTCTGGTATTGATGGTCAAATTGAGCTGGTCTGTGGGGCACTGCACGTAGATCCTGAAATTGCTGTACTTTCTGGCCAAGACTTATATCTGAAGCCTGAGCGTAACTACAAGACATATCGTGAAATGTTCGAAAAGGAAAGCAAACTTCCTGCTAATGAACGTATGGATTTTGTAAGCATTGTTACTCCAAACCATGTGCATTTTGAACCAGCCAAACTCGCGTTAGAACATGGATTTCATGTTGTATGCGAAAAACCATTATCATTCTCACTTG
>JAHEMV010000229.1 GCA_024643455.1 Cytophagales bacterium | reverse complement strand
ATAAGCGGATTTGAAAAGCAAAGAGCCTGCTCTTTTATTTCTACCACTTTATCAGCATAATGTACTCTGCTATTTCCTTTAACTAATATTATTTTGTAGAAATCACGTCTACGATATGGTATAGTAACATTGCTATTAGCAAATCGTTTCATATCGAACATATTGAAGTGCCCGATATCTTTTCTGATATCCTCTGGTATCCAATCAAACTTACGCTTATAAAACTCTTCTAAACTTTCAATTTTATCCATGCTAATGAATTTACAATTTTCAAATTAAAAAGAAACGGACCTTCACCTCTCTGTACTATCTATTTTCTAACGTATTCTTTGTTAAAGGAGTAAATCAAGCTTATGTTCCAAACAAAATCTTTGCTCGCTGTAATATTGGTATCGATTACTTTATTGATAATGGATTGTAGCGATATTGGAAAATTCTTTTTTGCCAGAGCAAATGTCGAAGTAAAATAAAATCCATCCTGTTCATCCATTTTCAGGTAATAAATCTGAGGGTAAAAACTGAAGTATACCTGGTTGGAAAGTTTGATATTTGAAAATTTGCTATTAATGGTAAGAAAGTGAACATTTTTAGTAACACCTTCATCAAAACCTCTTGAATGCAAATAATACATTCCAACGCTTATATTTTTAGTTAAGAAATAGTTTGGAGATAGCTCGGCAGCCAAATAGCGTTTTGAAACCATCACATCTTCTGGAATTCCATTTATCACGCTGGTTTCTCTAATGAAAAGGTAGGCAATAAGGAAATCCCATTATTGGTCAAGGTGACAGCTCCACCAAAATTGTAATTGGTTTTTGTTGTATCGGTTTTTTGTGAAAAAACAAAATGAGTTAAGATTAGCATCGCCATCATCAAGGCTGCTTTCCGAATTCGTGAAATGGATTGATTATTTTCCCTTTGCATCAACTTTTATAAAATATTTATTCTGCAAAGGAATTCCATTTGGCCGGGGTTTTAAAACAAAATTCAAAGCAATAATTACGAATTTCAAACAATTCGATCTGTAGAATAGTATCTCACTTCACATATAGTACTTCCAACTGTACGATAAAGAAGTATTTTAAATGCAGCAATGGCACAACATTCTCAATTGAAAAAATCATTTTCACGCCAATAATCAGTTTCTTATCCAAGATTGAAATAACTTTTTTATAGTTACTATTTTAGTTTATCCGCACCACCTGTAGCTTTCGTTATTATTGTTTTTAAACTAAAACTTCCATGTGAGTTTCGAACCGATCATTCGAGGTGGTCCCGGAACAAAAGTTGGAACTCCAAAAAGACTACCCGTATTCCCGGCGCTGGTAATGAACTGTTCATTAAGCATGTTGGTACAATAAATACTTAAAATAATGTTTGGCTTCACTTGTTCAATCCCGAGGTTAATGTTGAGCAAACCAAAAGCCGGTTGTTCCAATCCTGGAGTATTTGCATCCTCAAAGAAAAAATGAGTTTTATAGCTATATGAAGGGGTCACAAAAAAATTAATTTTTGAAGTTATTTTCGTTCTGGCATTTAATCCCATAGTAAAAGTGTGCTTTGGTGACAATCGGAAAGTATTACCTGCATACTCTTGTTCCAAACCGTCTTTATTGGTATCGTCAAAAATCGCATGTAGGAAAGCATAATTTCCAAATAAGTTTAATTTTTTCAGAATAGAAGCATTTATGCTCGTTTCTAAACCATAAGAAGTGGCCTTCCCTCCGTTGATCGATTTGTAGTTAAACTCACCAGTTTCAGTATCTGCAATCCATGCACTCGTCTGGAATTCATTGTATTTCTGATAAAAAGCCACCGCATCAATAAATACGTTGCCGCTAACGGTTGATTTGATACCAGCATCAAAATTATCAATCCACTCTGCAGCGAGTACTTCCGGCGTACCTACTGAAGTGTACTGCAGAACCCTGGGCCTGCGTCCATTGGAGTAGTTTGTAAAAACATTGGTATATTCATTAATCTTATACTGTAAACCAGCCTGCCAATTAAAGGATAAACAATTATCATTCATGCTTTTTTCAAGACTAGGTCGAAAAAAAAGATTAGGATAATTGCCCGTCATCATTCCTAAGGTAGAAGGTAAACCATCGGTGAATGCTGCTTCATTGTTCAACTTAAAATATTCCTGAGCACTACGCATTCCTCCTGCTAAAGATAATTTATCGGTAATCCGATAGGTGAAATCGACAAAAGCCTCCACTGCCTGATTGGTAGCAACACTATAATTATTTTCCTGGTGATTGGCAGGCAAAGGCATTCCAGCCAGTGGGCCTAATTCTGGGTTATCCGGAAGTGCAGGCAAAAGTAAGGGCTGCCCATCTGGCATTATCAAATATTCAGGATTTAAAAATAAAACTGCCATACTTTGCTCATTAGGAGAAAACCAATAGGTTTGATCTGCATTTTCATGCCAGTAGCTGACTCCTGCGGAACCATTGAGTCTGCTTTTCACAGAAAAATTATACCTAAATTCCTGGTAGAACTGATCAGCAGAAGCATCCTCCCACATATCGATCGCCGGAGCAGAAGTACCATCGCCATCCCATCTTGCTGATGAGCTGGATTTTCGGAATGAGGTTATAGTCGACCAATAAGTGTGTTCATTAATATTATACTTATAGTAAAGTGAGGCGTCAAAAAGTTCTTTCCCTGTGCTTAAATTTTTTCCTTGTTCCAATGATGCGCGATAGCCAAAGATATTGGTGTCACCGGTTGCATTTGGAAATTGTTTGCTCATAAAAGCAACTCCCGGTGTATCATCTTTCTGATAATTCAAAATCAAATCCAGCCTTTGATTTTTTGCAGGCAGGAATCGTACCGATAAACGTCCTGCAGTCGTATTTTTACCATTAAGCGTTCCGCCAAAAGTATTTTGTACGTATCCATCACGAAAATCATATATGCCCGCTAAACGAACAGATAGTTTATTTTCTATAACGGGCACATTTACAGCTCCTCTGAATTCTTTTTGATTATAGTTACCTATTCCAGCTGTTAAATATCCCTCATTAGTATTACTCGGGCTTTTACTTATAAAATGAACCACTCCAATTTGAGAGCCCCTGCCAAAAAGAGTATTTTGTGGTCCCTTTAATACTTCCACCCTATCCATATCAAAAAGTGCGACTGAAGCTCCATTTGCTCGATTAATTGGCACATTATTAAAATATGTAGAAACTCTTGGTTGTGCACTTGGGCTAATTTCTTCACTGGTTAAACCACGAATTACGAAGCTGGGACGATTTGCCCCTTGTTCAGTAATGAATAATCCGGGTACAAACTCAGATAGCTGTCCTAATTCGACAAGGTTGGCATTCTCGATAATCCCTGATCCGACAACGCTTATTGCGGAAGGAACATCAAGTATTTGCTGTTCTCTTTTCTGAGCAATTACCATTACCGGATCCAAATGGACAATATTTTCAATGAGCGTGAAGTTCAATTCGTTTATTCCTGGTTGAATATTAATTTCGACAGTTTGGGTTTCAAAACCCATTATTGAAGCCTTAATACTTAGTTTATCCACCTGAAGCTTATCTAAAAAATATTCGCCATTTTCGTTGGCATGAACTCCTTTTTCTGTACCAGCAATTACCACACTTGCACCTGGAAGTATAGCATTGTTCTCATCTGTTACTTTCCCTCGCAGGCTAGCTTGCTTCAAAGCTATTTCTGCAGAATTAGATAGTGCCTTATCACCAGTTGGTGATTGACCATAAACTGAAATAAATGTTAAAGTAAAAAATAATAAAAGGTTGATTATTCGATTCATTTTTGAATGGATTTAAAAATTAAGCGATGATTTGGTTAAAAAAAATATTTTCCTTTTAGCTAAAGCCTATTTTAAGTATGTCTTTTGATTTTTGCTAAAATAACCATTTCAATCCGTTAGAAAACATATCTGAACAAAGATACTCTTGTTCATTGATTGACTAAATCTCTAAAGTTATAAATATACAAGAACACAATTTCTCCCCTGCTTGAATTAAAGCCGAATTTTGTATAAACAATTTTGCCAAAAAAAATCCTTATTCTAAAGTTTCATATTAAAAAATCGTTTTGAGCAGGGAAGGGACTTGCCAATTTATATAATACAATTAGAAACAGAAATCTGATCAGTTAAACCTGATTTATGAATACTTTTTCCCCAAGTTAATACCTTTTTAATTTTACTATTTATATAGCCTCGAGAGGACTTAGGCTATATATTATTATTTTATACGTGCGCCTTAAGTTTTATACTTTTATTTTTTTGATTTATTGGCCAGTTGGCCACAGGCCGCATCAATATCTTTGCCCCGACTTCGTCGCACATTCACAATCAGCCCTTTCTTTTCCAGGAATGCAGTAAACTTATCCAATTCATCCACACCTGCTCGTTTAAATTTGGCATTATCAATCGGATTGTATTCGATGATGTTGATCTTGCATGGAATAGTACTTGCAAAGCGGACAAGATTTTTGGCATCCTCTTCACCTAAGTTAAAATTTTTAAAGGCGATGTATTCCAGTGTAATTTTATTTTCAGTTTGATTATAAAAATAAATCAGTGCCTCTTTCAATTCTTCGAGGCTATTGGTCTCATTGATCGCCATGATGCTATTTCTTTTTTCATCATCGGCAGCATGCAGCGATAAGGCAAGATTGAATCTAACCTGGTCATCAGCTAGTTTCCTGATCATTTTAGCAATGCCAGCAGTGGAAAGCGTAATCCGCTTTGGGGCGATATTTAATCCATCAGGGGAAGTGAGCCGTTCAATGCCTTTTAGTACATTGGCATAATTTAAAAGGGGTTCCCCCATACCCATCATCACAATGTTGGATAGTGGAATACCATAATTTTCCATGGCTTGGCGATTGATCAATACAACCTGATCGTATATTTCACCTGCTTCAAGGTTTCGTTTTCTTTCCAATGTACCCGTGGCACAAAATTTACACGATAGTGAACACCCCACCTGAGAAGATATGCAAGCAGTCATGCGTTTTTCAGTTGGAATGAGCACACCTTCTACGATATTGCCATCAAAAAGCTTGAAACCGGATTTTATGGTTTTATCGGAACTAATTTGAGCTTCAGAGACCGACAGGCTTCGTATCGAATAGTTATTTTTCAATAAATCTCTGAGACTAAGGGAGAGATTGGTCATACTGTCAAAATCAGTGGCTGATTTTGCCCAAAGCCACTCATAAATTTGCCTGGCTCGGAAGGGTTTCTCGCCAAGGTCAGTAAGCTGAGCAATAAGATTATCCAGGGATAACTGACGAATGTCTGGCTTGATTTCCACTTTTTCCATTCTGCAAAATTAACAGGTTATCCATTGATTTGATTCATACTCTAAAATAAATCACCATGAATAGGTTGCCGTCAGAGGAAAGTGATCGGAATAATCAATATTTCGATGTGTCATAAAAGAATGGATCTCGATTTCGTCGCTAAAAAACTGATTGTCAATCCGTAGGAAAAACAACTTGCCATTATAGGAAAATCCGAATCCATTTCCTGCTTTTTCAAAAGCATTGTTGAGTAAACTTCGCAATGAAAAATACGGATAACTGTAAGGTATTTCATTGAGATCACCGCATAAGATCATTTTATACGGACACTTTTTTATGCTTTCTACAAGCGCCTTCACTTGTTTCGCGCGGGATATAAAACCTTTTCGAAGTCTATAGCCGGTGTCTTTATAGCTTTTGGCTAGTTTGTCTGTATCGAGCACATTATCCTCATTGATGCTCATCGATTCCAGGTGGGTATTGTAGATTCTTATGGTATCGTCACCGATTAAAATATCTGCAAAAATTGAGTTTAGAAATTCCCCATTGTCTGAATGAATTTCTCCTTTATTAATGATCGGCAATTTACTATATATCGCCACTCCAAATTCAGCTTTGTCCCTGTCTCTAAGGACGATTTTAAAATGATGATTTTTCCATCCGGCATTAACCAACCTATATTTAATATTAAAAATGTCGGACTTATCATTATTATAATATTCCTGAAAACATTTTATAGGCGAATCGTTATCAACGGACCATCCAATCATTTTTTTTGAAGAAATATGGGCTTCATTTTTATAATTGGCGTAACTATTAAAAACACGAACATTATAACTCAAGACCTTGAGAATTCCACCTTCATTATTTTTACTGATAGAATAGCTTACTTTGATAAAAGCAAATCCGATGATGATCATTACCAAATGGAAAAAAAATCCTCTTTTTAAGCTTTTGATATAGATAATAAGAAAAAGGAAATGAGTGAAAATAATCAATGGGATCGAGAGTGAAAGAAAACCTGTCAACCATAATAAATCAGGAGAGATAAAAACACTCAGGTAACAAACGATAGTGACAATGAAAAAAACAATTCTCAGCTTTTTTTTCATTGTTTGGTTGGGTTTAATATTTCCATCATACCTGCACTAATCGATCATAAGTTTGTCCGGCTAAAATAAAACTAAAATTGAAAAATGACATAATTATGTTGCCTAAATAGAATACATATTTGCAATGAATATCCAATATTTTACATTAGTTCATTAATTTCGTATCCAAACGATAAGAAATCAAACAATAATCATGACAGATAAAAAAATTGCTATTATTGGCGGCGGAAATTTAGGTGGGTCTATTGCTTATGGATTATTAAAATCTATGGAGTATAAACCCGAACATATAACAGTAACCAGAAGAAAAATTGAGCTACTGGCTGATTTATCGAGCAAAGGACTTAATATTCATTCGGATAATGAACTGGCGATGAAACTAGCAGACGTGATCATCATTGCCGTAAAACCCAAGGTTGTTGACCAAGTGCTAAACCAGGCAAAATCTGTCCTCACCAAAGATAAAATCATAATCTCGGTGGCCACAGGAGTAAAATTGGCACACATGCAAGCAATTATTGGAGATGAGTTTCCACTTTTCAGAGCCATGCCTAATACTGCCATTTCCATAAGGGAATCAATGACCTGTATTGCAACTTCCAATGGGTCTCAGGATCATATCGACGATGTTATTACTATTTTTAATCAGCTCGGGCAAACCATAAAAATTGTTGAAGAGCTGATGGATGCTTCTACCGTTTTGGCTGCCTGCGGTATTGCTTATGCCTTGCGTTTTATTCGCGCTGCATCCCAGGGTGGTATAGAAATCGGTTTCGATGCGGCAACAGCTCAAACCATTGCATCCCAAACGGTTCGCGGAGCAGCTGGTTTATTGATCCAGGGAGGCCAACATCCTGAACGAGAAATTGACAAAGTAACTACACCGGCTGGAATTACGATTGCAGGATTAAATGAAATGGAACATCAGGGTTTTAGCTCATCACTGATCAAAGGTATAAAAACTTCTTTCGATAAAATTGGCTAGGCAAATCGCCATCGGCGATATTCATGGTTGCGCAAAAACATTCGAAAAACTTTTGTTGGAAGTAGTGGGCCTCACCAAAAACGACATCCTGTATTTATTAGGCGACTATATCAATAAAGGACCCGATTCTAAAGGAGTTTTAGACTTTATCTTCAAACTCAAAAATGATGGATTTCAGGTCAATTGTCTAAGGGGAAATCATGAACAATATTTAATTGATGGACTTGCCTCCCGTTGGGAGGAGTTTACTTTTAAAGTAAGAGGAGGCGAAGAAACACTGAAAAGTTTTGGCGTAAAATCCACTAATGATATTCCAAAAAACTATCTTGATTTCATTCAGGCTTTACCTTTTTATTTTGAATTGAAAAAACACCTTTTAGTCCATGCCGGATTAGATTTCAACCTGTCAGATCCATACGCGGATAATGATTCTATGCTTAATATTCGGGAAATGACTGTCGATCTGAAAAGAACAGGTGGAAGAAAAATCATTCATGGGCATGTTCCAATTTCGATTTCAGCTATAGAAAAATCATTAAAAGATGGGTTGAATCATATCTCCATTGATGGAGGTTGTGTTTATCATCAAATCCCGAATCTAGGCAATTTGGTTGCATTGGATCTGGATTCTAAGAAATTGTATATTCATAAAAACATTGATTGATCCATGGAAAACAT
>JAHEMV010000228.1 GCA_024643455.1 Cytophagales bacterium | reverse complement strand
GGCGGAAGCTGGTATGGAGGTGAAATGAAGAAAGGAATGTTTGCCATGATGAATTATTACCTTCCATTGCGCGGCATGGCGGCAATGCACTGCTCAGCAAACGTAGGCAATGATGGAAAAACAGCAATTTTCTTTGGTCTTTCAGGAACTGGAAAAACAACACTTTCTACTGATCCTAACAGGGCGCTGATCGGTGACGATGAACATGGATGGGATGATGACGGAGTTTTTAACTTCGAAGGTGGATGCTATGCCAAGACCATCAAACTCGACAAAGATTCTGAGCCTGAGATTTATGCTGCAATCAAAAGAGACGCGTTACTCGAAAATGTAACAGTTGATACAGATGGCAAAATAGATTTCAATGACGGATCTGTAACAGCTAATACAAGGGTTTCTTACCCAATTTATCATATTGAGAATATTGTGAAACCAGTTTCAAAAGCTGGTCATGCAAATAAAGTGATCTTCCTGACTGCTGATGCTTTTGGTGTGATGCCACCTGTATGTAAGCTGACTCCTGAACAAACGCAATATCACTTCCTTTCTGGTTTTACGGCGAAACTTGCTGGAACTGAAAGAGGAGTCACAAGTCCTCAACCTACATTCTCAGCTTGTTTTGGTGCTGCATTTCTTACCCTTCATCCAACAAAATATGGTGCGGAGTTGGTGAAGAAAATGGAAAAACATGGTGCCACAGCATACCTGGTAAATACCGGTTGGAATGGAACAGGAAAAAGGATTTCCATCAAAGATACGAGGGGAATTATCAATGCGATTCTTGATGGATCTATTGATAAGGCGCCTACGAAGAATCTGCCAATATTCAATCTTGAAACGCCAACAGCGCTTCCAGGTGTTGATCCAAAGATTCTTGATCCAAGAGATACGTATGCAGATCGTAAAGAGTGGGACGATAAAGCCGCTGATCTTGCAGGTAGATTTATTAAAAACTTTGAAAAGTACACAGACAATGCACACGGCAAATCGCTTGTCGCTGCAGGGCCTCAGTTATAATTTTTTTAAACAATATAAATTTAAAGCCCTGGTGATATTCATTGGGGCTTTTTTTGCGTCGAACTTTTCCTCATCTTTGAATTTCAAACCATTCAAAAGAAAGTGAATGGCTTAAAAATAGCTTGGTTTTTCTGAATATTTATTTAACACTCGGTAGGTGTTTGACATAATACTTATGTTTCGAAGATTATTCCTTTTTTTTATTTTAAACGGAGCCTTAATATTTCAGGCTCAAAGTCAAATATCAGATTCTGATGGTATTTTTATGCTTTTCGAAAAGGCAACTTCTTATAAAGAATCCGGAAAGGCCGACTCAGCTAAAATCTTTCTAAACAGTGCCATAGACCTTGTCAATAGTTCTGTTGAATTGGAAAGACAACCAAAAATACTTTTGGAAAAAGCCAAAGAATTTGAAATTAAAGGTTATTACTCGTTTGCGCTTATTTTGTATTTGGAGACGATCTCCCATTCTATACGTACCAACCAGGAAAGAGAAAGAGGGCTGAGTTTACTGGGATTATCCAATATTAATTTCAGGATTGGTAATTATGAACATGCACTGGAAAACAGCATGGATGCCATCGAGATTTTTAATAATAAGGACACTTCCAATTATATAAAAGCGAATATGCTGATGAGCCAGGTATATATTATTATCGAACAATATGATGAGGCTTTATCAATATATAAACGAATGCTCGAAATTGCTAGAGAGAAAAACGATAGTGTTTTGATTGCCGATAATCTTGATCATATCGGTGCTGTTTTTAGTTTAAAAAAACAATATGGCTTAGCGCTCCCTTTCCACGAACAAGCACTGAAAATCAATAAAGAAATAAAAAACAACCTAAATCAAAGTATTAATTGTGCCAATATTGGTGAAGTTTATCTAAGATTGAAAGACTACGAAAAAGCAGAAAGAAATCTTAATGAAGGTCTGAAATTAGCAGAAGAAGCAGACTTCAGGTCTCTGGAAATATTTATTTATTACACAATGGGAGAATTGTATAGTTTGACCAACCAGAATAAGAAAGCAATAGACAGCTTCAACCTTAGCCTCGAATTGATTGACGAATTATCAGAATTATATGAAAAACCCAAAGTTTATCTTCTCTTATCGGAACATTATGAAAGGTATCAGGATTTTGAACATGCAATTCATTTTTACAAGAAATACAGTGTAGTTTATGACAGTCTGAATGTGCAGAATGCAAAGTTCAGAACGGAAGAGTTGAAAGTTTCTTTTGAGATAAACAAACGGGAGCAAGAAGTCAAATCTCTGGAATTGGAAAAACAACTTCAACAAAGGGAATTAAGGATTAGTAAAGACACAATTAAATTTCAATACATCACCATCATATTGATTATTGTCGGATTTGTTTTGTCCGTTCTTTTCACATTATATTTTTATAGAAGCCAGCGAAGACTTCGGAATGCTAACCATACAAAAGATATATTATTTTCCATAATTGGTCATGATCTAAAAGGACCGGTTGGTAATATTAAAAAATTGATCGAGATAGCTGGAGAGTCCGGGATAGAAGAACAAAAAAAAATACTGAAGATGATGAAACGACCCGCTGATGCATCCTATAGCTTATTAAATGAATTGCTTGATTGGTCCAGGAGCATTAATAACAATATCACTTATTCACCGGAATTGATTGATTTGAATAATATTCTACAAAAAGCATTAGACATGTTTGACGCCCAAATAAATGAAAAAAGTATAAGTGTAAAGATAAATTTGAGTAGAGAATATGTGGTTTTTGCAGATACTATGCAAGTACAGACTATATTAAGAAATTTGATTTCCAACGCCATTAAATTTACGCATTATGAAGGCAGCATCGAAATTGAGGTTTTGGAAGAACATAATATGGTAAAGACTATAATAAAGGACACTGGAGTAGGAATAGAACCCGATAACATTAAAAAAATTCTTGATAAGAATACCATATTCAGCACCTATGGAACCAATAAAGAAAAAGGAAGCGGTCTGGGGACGCTTCTTTGTATCGAGTTTGTAAAAATCAATGGCGGAGTATTCGATGTAAAAAGCACCGTCGGAGTCGGTAGTACCTTTTCTTTTACCTTACCGAAAGGGTAGTTCACATTCTGCCTCAGATTTATTTTGATTTATCAGTCTTTGAGCAATAGTTTTGCAGGCAAAATATATTTCTATGCTTTTTATCATTTCTCCAGCCAAGTCATTGGATTTTTCACGTATCGAAAAAAATCATAACAGTACTCCGGTTTTCCTGGACAAAGCGGACATACTGGCCAGGAAACTAAAAAAGAAGTCTGCCGGAAGTCTAAAAAAGCTTTTTCATGTTAGCGAAGATATTGCTCAACTAAATTATGATCGATACCAAAACTGGAATCCGGAAACCATCGATGAAATTGGCAAAAAAGCGCTCCATGCGTTCAGCGGTCATGTTTATCAGAAAATAGATGTATCATCACTATTAGAGGAAGAAGTCGAATATGCAAATACGAATTTGAGGATTTTGTCGGGAATGTATGGTTTGCTGAAACCTACAGATCTAATATTTCCTCATCGCTTAGAAATGGGTACAAAATGGCCTGTTACAAAAAGAAATCTATATGGATATTGGACAAAATTGGTAACAAAGGAACTTAATAAAACAATGAATGAGCTGGGCACAGACACCTTGATCAACCTGGCATCCGTTGAATATTTTAAAGTGGTGGATAAAAAGTCATTTAAAGGTAAAATCGTCAATGTTGAATTTAAGGAAATGAGGGAAGAGGGAAATTATGCCACCATAAGCATCTTTGCCAAACAAGCCAGGGGAAGCATGTGCCGGTATGCCTTTCAGCGTAAAGTGAAGCATCCGGCAGAGTTAATGGGATTTGATGCTGATGGATATCTATTTAACCATCAGCTATCCGATGAAAGCAATTATATTTTTACCAGGGGGTAAAAAGATTATCATTTCCATAAGTCTACACTTCCAGACCTGTAAGGTTTTAGAAAACTATTAGGTCTTAATTAAAGAAATGAAAGGATTAGAAAAGTTCGAACCGGAATTATACTATCACATCGTAAACCATGCGGTAGGTAACGAAAACTTATTTCGGACTGATGACAATTACCGTTACTTTCTAAAACGATATGCCGACCACCTGCCTTCTGTATGCAGCACATTGGCTTACTGTCTAATGCCCAATCATATTCATTTTTTGATCAAAACCCATAGCGAAGAAATATTGGTAAAACATCAAAAATACAAAACGGATTTTCATAAGCTCATCATGTAACAGCTAAGTAACCTGTTAAATGCACACGACAAATCACTTGTGGCTGCTGGTCCTCAGTTATAATTTTTTTTTAAAATATAGATTCAAAGCCCTAGTGATTATTCATCAGGACCTTTTTATGAAAACAACATTATAAAATTATTTACTCATACTTCAAAACATCCACGGGGTTTTCTCTCGAAGCTTTCCAACATTGCCAACTGATAGACAGAAACGATACCGCCAATGTAAGGACGCCAATCGCCAGGATCATCCACCAATTGATACCGGTTTTGTAAGCATAGTTGGCAAGCCATTGATTGACAAAATATATTCCAACGGGAGCGGCAATAGCAAAAGCAAGAAGTACCCACTTCAAAAAATCTCCGTTGAGCATAATTAGTATGTTGTAGATAGAGGCTCCATTGATTTTCCTTATGCCGATTTCCTGTCGCCTTCTTTGAGTTCCGAAACTTGCGAGGCTGAAAGTTCCCATGAGCGAAATAGCAAAGGCGAGCATCGTGCCGGAAAACAACATATTTCCCAGCCTGATCTCAGAATTGTACAAGGCGGTCAGTTCATCCTCGAAATAGCTGTAGGAAAATCCTCGTATCTCACGGTGTTTTGCATACACTTTTCGGATGTAGGCGATAGTCTCAGGTTTGTTATTATTTGAGATCTTCACATTTAGAGTCATGATATTTTCAGGATTGTTGACCATGATCAGCGGGGCGATTTCATATTGCAACGGCCTCATGTGAAAATCCTTCACGACGCCAACAACGACATTGTTCCCCAATCGCGTCCCTATTGGATCACTGAGGTGAAGCATATCCCGTGCAGTTTCGTTGATCACTGCAGGTATCGATACAATATGATCCATTTCAGACTTTGAGGCTTGTTTGGATTTTGAAATATTCCAATGATCTTTATTGGTGGTTTTTAGAAATTCGCCCTGAACGACTTCCAGATCGTAGGTTTCTGCAAAGCTTTCGTCCACCCAATAAAGCGTACTATAGACCGTGTCAATGCCATCTAATGTCAATGGGAATTGCCAATGAAAATCTGCCGGAGACCTTGTGCTGAACGCACAACTGAGAACATCTGGATTTTGTAGCAACTCGCTCTTAAAAGCTTCATTATCATACCACAATCCAGTAGGGACAACAACAATATTTTCTTTACTTATCCCCAGATCCGTCTGATTGATAAAGTGGATCTGCATATAGATCACAAAAGTGAAAATGAGCAGGAAGATGGAAACGGCTGACTGGGCAGTGATTAGTCCTTTGATGAGTAGATTTTTCGATCCCTTTGTGTTGGCTCCTTTAAAAATGAGCAACGGATTGAATGAAGAAAGGTACAAAGCAGGATATATTCCTGCCAGTAAGCTGACGATGAGCGATACGGCAAGCGTAGTGGCAATGAAATTGAATGACGGAATAAAATAGATGGATTTTCCGGTAAGCTGGTTGAAAAAGGGCAACAGTAGGTAAACCAAAACGAGCCCGGATACCATGGAAATTATTATTTGCATGAAGGACTCGGTGATGTATTGAACAAAAATCTGACTATTAACCGCTCCTACAATTTTGCGATATCCTATTTCGTTAAACCTTTCAGAGGCTCTGGCAATGGTAAGCAAGATGAAATTGAACAATGCCAAAACGACAATTGCGACAGCAAGGCCGCCATAGATGAGGAGATATTTATATTCACCGCGATTTTGGTCAAACCGCCAATCATAATCTGAAAACAGATGAATATTTGCCAAGGGTTGGAATAACACTCTTTTAGCTGTACCCGTCCGCTCTGAGAATTGTGCATTAATGGAAGTGATGAATTTATCATTGACCTGGGCATCCTTTTTGAGCTTTATGTACACGCCCGACCATTCAGACCGTTTCCAGTTGTTGGTAAAAGTTTTGTGTAATAGATTAGAGGGGTTTATCAATGAGACAAATCCAAAGTCGATATGGCTGTGTTCAGGAATTCTAACCACGCCGCCAACTTTGTATGATTTGTTTGAATACTCATTGCTTTCAATGTTTTGATCCAGCGCGGGAACATCACCAAAGAGAATTTTAGCTGTTTTTTCAGAGAGAATGATGGAATTAGGCTCTGTGAGCGCATGCTCCACATCTCCTTCTATAAACCTGAAGCCTGAGAAAATTCTAAAAAATTCCTGATCTACATACGCCGGCACCAAGTCAATTGTTTTGTCTCCCGTCTGCAAAGGAACCGGACTTTCAAATTTCACAAAAGTTGCGGATTCTATTTGGGAATATTCTTCCCTGAGATATTCCGCTAAGGGTAATGGCATGGATGGGGTTTTTATATATTCAACTCCGTCTTTTCTGAATGTAAGCATGCGGTAGATCCGTTCATGATCGCGATGCATTTTGTCGTAGCTCATTTCATCATAGATCCACAAGTAGATCAGTAAAGCAGCTCCAAGGCTTAGGGTTAAACCAATGTAGTTTATGATGGAATACATGGGCTTTTTTGAAAGATTGCGGACGTGAATTCTAAAATATTGTTGAAGCATTGTGGTAGTTTTTAATAGGCGATCATTAATAGATAGTCAAAATCACGATTATCCTCCAGAGGCATAATTTTAGAAATCTCATTCTTTTTATACCAGGTAAATGGCTGCCCGTCATACGTGGTTTTCTTCGGCCAGAATGCTGGTCCACGATCAATATTATTGAATATAAAAGTTATTGGGTGTTCCGGCCACCTTGTTCCTTCCGGAATATGAGGAGTCGCATCCAAGTAAACATGATATAGCTCCTTTTTAGATTTATCATAGATACAGGCATTGTATGAAAGGGTGCCTTTTTTAGCAGTATTGGGAGATGGGTAATCTTTGGTATAGGTGATAAAAAGGTATTTATTGGTTTCAATAAACCGATCGATAACGAATTTTTCCTTTAGATCGAATTCCGGATCAATACCTTCCAAAGGAGATTGAATGCCTTTTCCCCCAAAATTCAGTATATACTTGGGAACCAACCTGTTTGAATTGATGACCATATAAATTGTATCATTATATCCCTGGCGCACATGTGATACGCCTTGGAATTGATACTGACTTCCTGTCCCGTCAAACGCTCGGTAAGTGCTACCCGTAAAATCTCTAACTGGTGCAAAATCTTTAAATTTTGTTATGGTATCGCCATTTATATTAGTTGTAACCAAGAAACTACCTGTTTGACTTGAACCAAATTTTGAATTCGTTGAAGCCCATTCATATTCATTTACTGGGAATATATTTGATCCTTCAAGACTAGTTCCAGCGCCATATTGTTGTTTTTCCACTCCAAGTTTATAAATCTCACTGCCTTTTGGCCTATTAGGTAAATTATCATCAAGGTTGACCATCATGGAGGCTAATTCTCCCGGAGTGGCATTGAAACTCATCATGGCCCCATAATCTTCAGGAACGTTGTAGTATTGAAAATAAATCATATCGCCTATAGCATTGACAAATCTTTTTGTGCCAACAAATTGGTTGCGATCTTCTTTCGTAATCATTACAGATTTACTACCAGGAATGGTAGTGTAATAAAATTCATTTTTCACTATTTGATTTAAAAATTTACCATGAAGGTCAAATTGTGAAATTCCATAAGAGAAATGAGAAGCGATGATATTGTTTGGTGATATGAGAAAGTCAAACTCATCATACCGATTCCAGATTGTATCGAAGGGGTCTTCGAATTTGATGGGGATATAACTGATTTCTGAAAACAGATCTGAAATTTTTATTTCTCTCACATCAGTCCGAGCAGCAATGA
>JAHEMV010000227.1 GCA_024643455.1 Cytophagales bacterium | reverse complement strand
CTACAGTAAGTATTGCTGCTGACACAGATATAATTGTACCAAAATAAGTCTTATCAGATATTTTAAACCAAATAGACAAATTGTAATACAAACCTAAAAAGAGACTTGCAAGCAATAAAAAAGGTACAATATGCAAGGCAGTCCAGTATGCCTCATTTCGAAGAAACACCAGCTTAATGATATCAAGATTCAAACTGAATACCAATACTGAAAAAAGCCCGAAAATTCCAAAATAAAGGAAAATTCCTGCATAGGTCTTTTTTGATTCGGCAGATTGAGATTCCCGAAAGAAAAAAGGTTCCGCTGCATATCTGAATGCCTGAATTGCCAAAGTCATGATCATTGATATTTTATAACAAGCTCCAAAAATCCCAAGGGCTTCCTGATTATTAAACCCTGTATAAAACCCGTCTGGGAGAATTTTCTTTAACATCATCCTGGAAAACATTTCATTAAAATTGCCTGCTAATTGTGATAATAGAAGTGGAAATGCATATATAAGCATCGGTTGGAGTACCTGATAATTGATGACAAATCTGGCTTTTTTTAATACTCCAAAAAAAAGAAGAAGATAACAGGCATTAGCAATAAGGTTAGAAATGAATACATATTCTACATTATACTGAGGATTATACACGTAACTAATTACACCTTTTAATTGCGGGAGAAAGTTTCCTGCCCAAATATTTTTACAGAAATAAAGAAAAAACAAATTCAACCCAAGGTTTAGAAATATGTTAATCAGTTTAAAAGAAGCAAATTGTTTCGCCTTACGCTCATACCTCAATTTTACAAAAGGCACAGCCATAACTGAATCAATGGCTATAATCGCTGCAAACCAATACACATATCTTTCCTGGCCGGGAAATTCAAGCCAGTTTACTATTGGAGTTGCAGAACTTACCAACAGTAAGGTTAACAGGATGGTAGTTACTAAAATCGAAGAAAATACATTGCTGTAAATTTCTTTTTCTCCATCGCTAGATTTGGAGGTAAACCTAAAATATGCTGTTTCCAATCCATATAGATATAAAACATTTAAAACAGCCACATAAGAATACAACTCCGTTACAATGCCATATTCTTCTACCTTGAGTATGGAGGTGGATGTATAAAATGGAACTAAAAGAAAATTTATTGCTTTACCAATAATGCTGCTTAGGCCATAGATCGCTGTTTCGCCGGCAAGCTGTTTGAATTTACCCATACCAATGAAAACGGGGAATTACTCTCCTTTAAATTCAGGTTTTCTCTTTTCTAAAAATGCAGTGGCTCCCTCTTTAAAATCCATGGATTTACAACAATTTGCAAAGCTATTGGCTTCGATTTGATATCCGTCCACTGATTTAGAAAAGGCCGAATTTACACAATTAATTACCATACCTATGGCAAGTGGGGCATTTTTGAAAATATTATACAAAATATCTTTAGCCTTAGCTATTGCATCTTCTTTTGTAGCAACAAGGTGATTGAGTAGCCCGATCCTTAAGGCAGTATTTGAGCCTACCATTTCACCGGTTAGCATCATTTCCAATGCTCTGGCTTTCCCAACTAATTGGGTAAGCCTTTGCGTTCCTCCGTACCCAGGAATAATCCCTAGACTTACTTCTGGCTGTCCAAAAAAGGTGTTTTCAGTCCCAATTCGTAAATGACACGACATTGCCAATTCACATCCACCGCCAAGCGCATATCCATTAACCACTGCTATGACAGGCTTAATACAATTTTCAAAAAGCGCAAAAATTTCCTGACCGCGTTCTGAAAATTTTCTTCCATTAAGTTCATTTAGTTCAGAAAATTCAGCAATATCAGCTCCGGCAACAAAGGCCTTTTCCCCTGCTCCGGTTACAATTATCCCTCTAATTCCCATATCGTCATAAGCATTTTCAATGCACTTTTTAAGCTCAGATAAAGTCATTGTGTTTAGTGCATTTAATTTCTCTGGACGATTTATTGTAATGATAAGAATTCCATCATCGACAGACTCGATAATATTTTTATAAATAGGCATGATAATTTAGGCAAGTTCAAAACAAATATAATCGCAGAATCCTTAATCTCAAAGATGGTCTACACTACAAATCATTTGAAATGCCGAGCTACTCAATTGAATAATTGTAATTTATACATGCAAATTTTTAAAATGATCATTTTTCAAATATCTTTGCGGACTGAAAAAAAACTCACTAAAATTTATTTATAATGCCGTATTTATTTACATCTGAATCTGTTTCAGAAGGTCATCCGGATAAGGTTTCAGACCAAATATCAGATGCAATATTAGATCACCTAATCGCAGCTGATCCAGAATCAAAAGTCGCTGTTGAAACGCTTGTGACCACTGGTTTGACAGTAATAAGTGGTGAAGTAAAAACCAATGCTTATATCGATGTTCAGCAAGTAGCACGTCAAACTATCGAACGAATCGGATATACAAAAGGAGAATATATGTTTGATGCGCACTCATGTGGTGTGATTTCTGCAATTCATGAACAGTCTCCAGATATTAATCAGGGTGTAGAACGTAAAGAAGAAATGGATCAGGGTGCAGGTGATCAAGGGATGATGTTTGGGTACGCAACCAGTGAAACTGAAAATTACATGCCATTGCCGTTGGATTTATCACACATGATTCTTATTGAATTAGCCAAGATCCGGAAAGAAGGCACTTTAATGACTTATCTGCGACCAGATGCCAAATCTCAGGTAACTATAAAATACGATGATAATAACAAACCCGTAAAAGTTGATACTATCGTTGTTTCAACCCAACATGACGACTTTGATGAAGAGAAAGCAATGTTAGCAAAAATCAAAGAAGATGTTATTAAAATCCTTATGCCTCGTGTAAAAAGTCAACTCAATACTGAGCTTCAATCACTTTTTGGCGATGACATCATCTATCATGTAAATCCTACTGGCAAGTTTGTGATTGGTGGCCCACATGGTGATACGGGATTAACTGGAAGAAAAATAATTGTAGATACTTATGGTGGCAAAGGTGCACATGGTGGCGGAGCATTTTCAGGTAAAGACCCATCGAAAGTGGACAGATCTGCTGCATATGCAACAAGGCATATCGCTAAAAATCTGGTAGCTGCAGGTGTGGCGGATGAACTTCTAGTTCAGGTTTCCTATGCAATTGGTGTTGCAAAGCCAATGGGAATTTATGTAAATACCTATGGAACTTCAAAAGTTGGTATTTCTGATGGAGCGATAGCAGAAAAAGTTGCTGTATTATTTGATATGAGGCCAGCTGCAATAATCAAGAGACTAAAGCTTAAAGAGCCAATTTATTCTCATTCTGCATCTTATGGACATATGGGAAGAACCCCGGAAATTGTCGAATTATCTTTTAAAGTTAATGGGGCAGTTATGACAAAAACTGTTGAGACATTTACCTGGGAAAAGTTGGATTATGTAGATCGTGTAAAAAAAGAATTCGGTTTATAGTTATTCAATATAGACTTTAAAGTAAAAAGGGGCTGATGCCCCTTTTTGTTAATACTCAACAAATTTATCTTTGTGTTTAATAATCTGCTTTCTCAAAGCTTCTATTGCCTGGTCTGAAGCTGCTTCGAATGATTTAGCACGCTCCTTGACAAACAACTGATTTTTTGGGATGTTTAATTTAATTTCAATTATTTTATTCTCCATGTTATTATCCTTATCGAGCCGCATAAAGACTTCACCATCAATAATCCTATCGAAAAAAGTATCAAGCTTATCCGCTTTTTTCTGAATAAACTGAATCAATTTTTGATCAGCATCGAATCGAATAGAATGCATTTGTAACTTCATAATACACCGTTTTTAAATTGAAAATAATTAAGCTTTAGGATGTGCCTGGTCAAATACTTTTTTCAATTTGCCAAGCGAATTGTGCGTATAGACTTGCGTTGCAGCAAGACTTTGATGACCTAAAAGGTCCTTGACCGCATTTAGGTCAGCCCCCCTTTCTAATAAATGTGTTGCATAGGTATGTCTTAAAATATGTGGACTTTTTTTATCAACTGATACTCCTTCAAGATACTTCTTCACAATCCTGTTTATCATCATTGGGTAACTCTTCTCTCCTTTGTTACTTACGATCAAGTGTACATTAACGTTTCCAACGAAGGTCTGATTTTTTAAAGAAATATATTTTTTTATCATTCCAGATAAAAATCGATTAATCGGAATGATCCGTTCCTTATTTCTTTTCCCCAAGACTTTGAGAGAATTATTAATCAAATCAATATTATTTACTTTCAAACTAATCAGCTCACTTAGCCTCATCCCTGTTCCATACAGGATTTCAAAAGTTAAAACATCTCTAGCTTCAGCAAAATCTCCTTCTTCAACATTTTGATCCAATATCCGGATTATGTCATTTTCCCGAATAAAATTTGGAAGTCTTTTTTTCGTCTTCAGATTGGAAAGTTTTAAAACAGGATTCTTTTCAATTGATCCTTTTTTGAGTAAAAATTTGAAGAAGGACCTTAGTGTAACGAGTTTCCTATTAACAGAAATTTCAGATATTTCATGTTCAGACAAGGATACAACCCAGTCTCTTAAAATAGCATGGTTTACCTGATCAATTGAGGTTTCTGGATAATGTTCAGAAATAAACCGTTGAAATTGGTCTAAGTCGTTTTTGTAGGAAATTAATGTGTGGTTACTATACCGTTTTTCGTATTGAAGATATTTCAGAAATAAATCGGTCATGTTAGCTAAACTTGGACTTCATTGCCAAGTTTACTAAACATAGGTAAAAGAATTAGAAAAAATAAATATTTCTAATAATTATCTTTAGCATACATTTTTTCTTTGTATGCAGCTTTAATCTTTTCAGCTCTTTTGGTGATTGATGGCTTTTCATAGAAATTTCTACCTCGGATTTCTTTCAAAATTCCGGTTTTCTCAAATTTCTTCTTGAAACGCTTTAGAGCCTTATCAATAGATTCGTTTTCTTTTACGTTGATAATAATCATTTAAATAATTTTTCAGTTTTTTGAAAATTGGAGTGCAAATATAGAATTTATTTTAATTTCCAACAAGGTCTCTTAGAATTTTAAAGATCAGAAAGGCATTGTTCTTTGTATATAGGTCAATAATATTCTAATCATTAGTGCTAATAATGACTATATCATTTTTAATTATTGATTCAGCTACTAGTTTTGTGAAAATTTTACATGCATGAAAATTGAAAAACCTTCAATTCCAAAGGGTACCAGGGATTTCGGGCCCGAAAAAATGTTAAAGCGTCAATTTATTTTGAATACTATCCGAAATGTATTTGAAAAATTTGGATATCTGCCTTTGGAAACTCCAGCCATGGAAAATCTGTCTGTTTTGACGGGTAAGTACGGGGCAGAAGGGGATCAATTATTATTTAAAATATTGAATTCAGGAGATTTCTTGTCTAATGTAAAGGAAAATGATATTCAAGGTGGAAGTAAGAGTCTGACGCCTATGATTTCGGAAAAAGGACTCCGATATGATCTGACAGTTCCTTTCGCCAGATATGTGGTCATGAACCAACATGATATTACTTTTCCTTTTAAGCGTTATCAAATCCAGCCGGTTTGGAGGGCAGACAGACCGCAAAGAGGAAGATATCGTGAATTTTATCAATGTGATGCAGACGTAGTTGGAACAGATTCCCTGATTTGCGAAGCAGAAATAATATTGATGATCAAAGAGGTCATGAAAAATCTTGGTTTGAATGATTTTACAATTAAAGTTAATAACCGAAAATTATTGACAGCGATAACCAACCTCATTGGAGAACAAGGAAAAGAAGCTATATTTTGTGTTGCAATTGATAAAATCGATAAAATTGGGAGGGAAAAAGTAGAAGAAGAATTGTCGGGGAATGGTTTTTCAAAAGAAGCAATTCAAAAACTAAACCCGTTTTTTGATATAAATGGCCCAAATACTGAAATTCTAAACACTCTCGAAAAACTCCTTAAAGACTCAGCATTAGGAAATTCAGGAATTATTGAGTTGAGACAGGTATTTGAATATCTTAAGGCTCTTGGTTCGGGTGAAAACCATGTAGAACTCGACCTGACATTGGCACGCGGACTCAGCTATTATACGGGAATTATCCTTGAAGTCAGGGCTAATAAATCATCGATTACGAGCAGTATTACGGGAGGAGGACGATACGACAATCTGACCAGCGTTTTTGGTTTGGAGGGAGTATCTGGAGTTGGGTTTTCTTTCGGAGTAGATCGAATTTATGACGTGATGGAAGATTTGGATATTTTCCCAAAAGAATACGAAGCTTCTACAAAAGTGCTTTTACTGAATTTTGACCCTATTTCATTTAAAGAGGCGCTTGAGGTTTTAACTAAACTCAGAACTGCACAAGTGAAATGTGAAATTTACCCGGATGCTGTTAAAATTAAAAAACAGATGACTTATGCTGATAAAAAAAGGATTCCGTTTGTATTGATGATTGGAGAAAATGAAATTAAGGAAGGCAAGTATCAACTAAAAAATATGACAACGGGAGAACAGAATGAACTTGGCCTTGAGGAAATTATTGACTTTCTCTCAAATTAGATCGATTTTAGCAAAAATGTGTTTCATAGATTGTAAGCATAATTAATTGTGTTACGGCACGTTAAACAAAAGTCAAATATCACTTATTTTGCACCAATTGGATAAATATTTTTTCTCCTGCCTGCTTTTCCTAATTCTTGGGTCTTCAGTTTGTTTTGCTCAGGGGGCAAAATTTAGTGTCAATTCAACAATCGGATGTAATCCATTTACTGTGGTAGTCACTGATCTTTCAGGAGTTCCAGTAGGAACTGCCATTAACTATGATTATGGAGATGGAAGTGTTTTAGACTCAATAGAATTTCATACATATTCGCAACCAGGAATTTATCGTATCATTCAGACAGTGGCTAATGCAAATCCTCGCCAGGATACTTCCTATGTAGAAGTTATAAATCAATATCCACCAGAATTTTTCCTATTTAATTGTAAAGGGACCTTCGGATCTGTTTTCGTACGGGATACGCTTTATGAGGCTTTCGAGATCGATTGGGGTGATGGAAATAAGGATATTTCTTCAGCATATTCATTAGTTACTCATGATTATGGTTTGGTTAGTTCTTTTGATGTAACGGTAAAAGGCTTGATAAATGGATCCCAATCTTCAATTGATTCAGCCAATTTAAATTGTTCAGCTACTACAAAAAAGTTGAATATGATTGACGATATCCTTCCGGCAACACTCAACCAAATACAGGTTTTAAATACGGATCCTAATTCAGGGAGCCTATCACTGGATTACATTTTACCTCCAGGAAATAATTATTTAATTGAAATCAAAGACCAAAACCAGGCAATCTTTACCATTATTGACACGATCAATCAAACTATAAACCCAAGTAATTATGTGCTAAATAATCTCAACACACGAGATAATTATTATTGTATTAGCATCACAGCCTTTGATCCATGCGACGGGGACATCGTGCAATCAAATATTGGTTGTAGCCTCACTCTTGAAACAATTCCTGAAAACCAGCGAAATCGAATTGTATGGCAAACAAATTCCATGGATTTTCTTAATTATTCTATAAGCAAAGATGGAACGCAGCTTTCTTTAATTAATAATCAAGGCCAGACTCAACTAATCGACAATCAAGTTATTTGTGGAATTGACTATCAATACCAGGTTCGTCTTAGCGAAAACAATGGATTTATTAGTATTTCCGATATCGATATGGTTACGGCAATATCTACCGACATTCCGGATCCAATTGAAAATATCTCGGCAAATATCTCTGGGCAAGATGTGATATTGAATTGGGAAGAACCTCAGGCTTTTCTGGCGATTGGCTACATTATTTCCAGATCGCAGGACGGAATTACTTATACTATTTTAGATACGGTTAGCTCTACAACATACCTGGATGAAGGGTTATTTACACAAAGCACACCGTATTACTATGATGTTTCCTATTATGATGCCTGTAATAATGTTTCCCAAAAAAGCATTGTGGCACTACCAATATTATTATTAAGTAATTTTGATAAATCCATATCCTGGTCTGAATATTTGGGATGGATAAACGGGGTTAGAGAATATATT